>DALYUA010000001.1:0-41612 GCA_031993245.1 Buttiauxella sp.
CCCAGCGGGAGGTAAACTGACGCAGCACGGCGGCTTGCTGAGTAAAATCTATGTTGATGATAGGGTCGTTAAGATGCAGCGCGCCGTTAATGAAGTCACTGGCGTTTAGCGACAACCTGCCATCATCACTTTGCCACCCGCCGTTGGCGAGGGTCAGATTGCGCAGGCTTAAATCTAAATCTGTGACCGCCCAGTCCTTGCCTTCCAGCCGCGCGTCGGTGATCTCCAGGCTGTCTACTTTCAGGGACGGGACGGTGGCGAGGGGAGCCAGGAAATCGCTTATGGATTTATTCGTTTGCAAACGAATATCGTTGAGGCGCAGGCTGCCAATTTGCCACGAGCCATCCGCGTTACGATTTGCAGTGCCGGTAAGCGAGCCGCGAGCCATATCCGCGCCGATGGTAGAAAGCGTTACCCGACCCTGATTAATGGCGCCCTGCAACAGCACGTTGCTTGCGGGCACGCCGTTAAGCGTCATCGAACCCGCGCTGAACTGAATATCTGCCGTGCTGCCCAGCACCTTTCCTTTTGCAGGCTGCCACGGCGTGACGCCACCGTTCACTCGCTGAGCATGTAAATCCCATTCGGTGTCAGGGCTGTTAAGCGCCATATCGTTAAGTTGCAGCATGTCGGCCTGGAAGGGGAGCGGGGCGGAGGCCGGGCTGAGATTCAGGGTGCCTTTTTTCAGCAAAATAGTATCAACGTGTAGCGGTTCCGAAAGCTGGCGGGAGCTCAGGCCTATATCAACGCTCTGGGCAACCAGGGTCGCTGGCTGGCCTTTGCGTCCAAACGTCACGTTGCTGAAGGTCAGGTGCATGGGAGAAGCCCAGCGGTGTTCCATCACATTAAACGAAAAATCGTAGTCGCTTTTCTCGTTAATCCAGCTACTGATCTGGCCTGCTCCCCAGCGGGTCTGCAGCAAAATATAAGCAGCAATCAGCACGACCAGAACGATCGCTACGAGTATCACAATAAGCTTTCCGAGAAATTTCATTGTCTTCCATCCTATGAAGTTTCGGTAAGGGTGTTATGCCCCATTTACCGTTATAGCTCAAGGAGGAGTTTGTCAGGGCAGGTTTCACGCGCCGGGGCGAACAAATCCCCGGCGCGTGAGGGACATCAATCTTTCTCAGGCGGGAAAATAAGGTTCAGCACAATCGCGGTGATACCGCCGGCAGCAATTCCGGAGGAGAGCAGCGTTTTCAGCCAGTCAGGAGCAAACTGCAGAATCAGCGGCTGCTGAGACACGCCCATACCCACCGCCAGCGACAGCGCGATAATCATAATCGCGCGACGATTCAACGGCTCGCGTGAAACTATACGCACGCCGGATGCGGCTATAGTACCGAACATCACAATCGTTGCTCCGCCGAGTACCGGCTCAGGGATATGCTGCACAAAACCGCTTACCGCAGGGAACAGGCCCAGCACAATCAGCATCAGCGCTACCACAAAACCGACGTAGCGGCTGGCGACACCGGTGAGCTGGATAACGCCGTTGTTTTGTCCAAAGCAGGAGTTCGGGAAGGTGTTGAAGATAGCGGATACGCAGGAGTTCAGGCCGTTGGCCAGCACGCCGCCCTTGAGGCGTTTCATATACAGCGGGCCCGAAACGGGCTGCTCGGAAACATCAGAGGTAGCGGTAATATCCCCGATAGTTTCCAGCGAGGTCACCATAAACACCAGCATCAGCGGGATCAGCAGATTCCAGTCAATGCCCAGACCGTAATAAAGCGGTGTCGGGACCATGATTAAATCGGTGTTCGTTGGGGCAGTGGTTTCCGGCAGCATATCCAGCGCCCATGCCAGGGCATAGCCCACAGCCATCGCGATGACCAGAGACGCGACGCGCAGATACGGGTTACGCTGGCGGTTCAGCAGAATAATCACCAGCAATACGGCACCGGCCAGCAGCAGGTTTTTCGGCGCGCCAAAGGTGTGATCGTTCATCGCGGCGTATCCGCCACCGATAGAGTTAAGCCCTACCTGAATCAGCGACAGACCGATAATCATCACCACGACGCCGGATACCAGCGGAGTAATAATACGGCGCGCCAGGTGCAATATGCGGGAAAGCGCCATCTCCGTGCAGCTTGCGAGCATCAACGTACCGAAGAGCGCCGCCATCATTGTCGGCACGTCTGCACCGCCATTTTTTAGCGCCATACCGCCCATAATCAGCGGTGAGACAAAGTTGAAGCTGGTGCCCTGAATCGACAGCAGTCCCGATCCCACAGGACCCCACGCTTTAATTCGAATAATAGAAGCTACGCCGGAGGCGAACAGCGACATGCTGATAATGTGCTGCGTGTCTGATGCCGGTAATCCCAGCGCCTGGCAAATCAGTAATGCCGGCGTGATAACCGCGACAAACATCGCCAGCAGGTGCTGACAGGCGGCGAAAAGCGTTTGCGGAAGAGGAGGTCTGTCTTCGAGGCGATAAATCAATTCACTGGAGCGAGTCGATGCAACCGGTTGCGCATTTTCTGACTCAACGGCATTTACAGACATCAGAGGAGGTCCCGTGGTGGAAAAGCGGAGATTTTAACGAACTGGATGGTAAAAGCAAACGATTGCATGGCGGCACTGTTAATATTTAAAGCTTATACGGCGGTTAAGCCGTATCTGGTGCTGGCAGTATTTTGAGTTATCAGGCGTTAGAGTAGCGTTCCGTTTCCGGCATCCAGCGTTCAATCAGCGCGGCTGCCTGCTCCGGGAAACGTTCGTGAATATGACGGGCAAGCCGCTGCACTTCCGGGATCATCGCCTGATCGCGTAGCAAGTCCGCTACTTTAAACTCGGCGCTTCCCGTCTGGCGCGTACCGAGTAGCTCTCCCGGTCCACGAATTTCCAGGTCTTTTTGCGCAATCACAAAGCCATCGTTGCTGTCCCGTAAAACCTGCAAACGCAACTGGGCCGTTTTGGACAGGGGGGACTTATAAAGCAGCACGCAATGGGAGGCGACGGCACCGCGGCCAACGCGACCACGTAGCTGGTGAAGCTGCGCCAGCCCCAGACGTTCCGGGTTTTCAATAATCATCAGGCTGGCGTTCGGCACATCCACGCCGACTTCAATAACCGTCGTGGCGATCAGCAGTTGAATTTCGCCCTCTTTAAACGCCTGCATCACCGCCTGTTTTTCCTGCGGCTTCATACGTCCGTGTACTAACCCAACGTTGAGATCGGGCAGAGCAGCTTTGAGCTCTTCCCATGTGACTTCCGCCGCCTGCGCTTCCAGTAGTTCCGACTCTTCAATCAGGGTACAAACCCAGTAAGCCTGACGTTTTTCCGTTGTGCAGGCGCTGCGTACTCTTTCGATAATCTCGTTACGGCGCGTATCCGCGATGGCAACGGTAGTGACAGGGGTACGGCCCGGTGGAAGCTCATCGATAACTGACGTATCCAGATCGGCGTAAGCGGTCATCGCGAGCGTGCGGGGGATTGGCGTGGCCGTCATGATTAGCTGATGCGGATGGAAGCCCTGAACCTGCCCCTTTTCCCACAGCGCGAGCCGCTGATGAACGCCAAAGCGATGCTGTTCATCGATAATTACCAGCGCCAGGCCGGCAAACTGGACCTGTTCCTGGAAGATAGCGTGCGTGCCGACAACCATCGATACCTGGCCGCTGGCAATGGCTTCCTGCTGCGCAATACGCGCTTTGCCTTTTTGCTTTCCGGCAAGCCAGCCGACTTCAATACCCAGCGGCGCAAACCACTGGCGGAAGTTGCTGGCGTGCTGTTCAGCGAGCAACTCTGTAGGCGCCATCAGGCCAACCTGCTTGCCGTGCGCAATCGCTCGTAGCGCTGCAAATGCCGCAACCAGGGTTTTCCCTGAACCTACATCGCCCTGCACCAGACGCATCATCGGCACGTCCAGCGCCATGTCGTGTTCGATTTCCGCAACGACGCGCTCCTGTGCGCCGGTTGGTTTAAACGGCAGAGCAGCCAGGAGGCGATTTTTCAGTTCGTCGTGATTAACCAGCGGTAACGCGTGATAGCGCTGAGCACCCGCGCGCAGCGCCAGCATGCTCAGATTATGCGCCAGTAATTCTTCGAGAATTAAGCGCTGCTGGGCCGGATGTTTGCCTGTCTCCAGATCCGCAAGCTGCATATCCGGCGGCGGACGATGCAGAGTGCGTAGGGCTTCCGGCAGGCTCATCATTCCCTGACTCAGCTCCGGCGGGAGTAATTCAGCAATGGCGCAGGTATCCAGCAGCTCCAGCGCCTGATCGGTCAGCTTGCGCAGCGTTGCCTGGCGGATGCCTTCGGTGGTGGGATAAACGGGCGTTAGCGTCTCCTGCAGTTCCGGCGTGCTG
Source organism: Buttiauxella sp. (assembly GCA_031993245.1). Lineage (GTDB taxonomy): Bacteria > Pseudomonadota > Gammaproteobacteria > Enterobacterales > Enterobacteriaceae > Dryocola. The sequence continues at coordinate 4,317 of DALYUA010000001.1, forward strand.
AGATCGCCCTGTACGCGGTATTCCGGATGGATCATCTCCGCGCCGTGTGTACCGCGCTTTGCCTCGCCATAGGCAAGTACACGTTTGCCCGGAGCCAGGCTGTTCTTCATCGCGGCATTGAAATTGAAAAAGCGCATCGTCAGCATGCCGGTGCCGTCGGTAATCTGACAGGTCATCATCCGGCGGCGGCCAAAACTGATGTTACTGTTCAGCACTTCCCCTTCCACCGTGGCGTAAACGCCAGGCACAAGTTCATTAATAGGATAAAGATGGGTGCGGTCTTCGTAGCGCAACGGAAGGTGAAGCAGTAAATCCTGAATGGTGTGCAGACCAATTTTGGCCAGTTTTCCGCTCTGGCTGGCGCCCACTCCGGCAAGCGTGCTTAACGGTATGGCATCCAGCAAACGGCCTTTCATGCCTTACTCCGCGGACTGCATTGTGGCCCACCAGGCGGCATCAGCTTCGATTTCACCTTGCTGATTCACATGGGGGTAGGGCAGGCCCTTACGGCGGGAGACGCGTGCCAGCACCGGATAACCGCCTTCAAACAGCAGGCGCTGTTGTTCAGACTCCGGCAGGGTGCTGTTTTCGCGCTGATACATACCGGCATTCTGGCGCTGGCGCTGCGCCTCATAAAGGATAAGCGCGGAGGCGACAGAAACGTTGAGCGACTGCACCATGCCGATCATCGGGATGATTATGTCCCGATCTGCCAGCGCCAGCGCTTCCTGAGTGATGCCGGTTTTCTCCTGGCCCATCAGAATGCAGGTCGGGCGCGTGTAATCAATTTCACGGAAATCGACGGCCTTATCAGAAAGGTTAGTGGCAAGGATTTGCATGCCGCTGTTTTTTAGTTGTGAAACCGCATCGCTAATGGTGCGATGGGTTTTAACTTCGACCCAGGAATTACTGCCCGCAGCGGATGAGGCCATGGTGCGCATGCGATTTCCCGGCCAGACGGCGTGAACCTCGTGCACGCCCACCGCGTCTGCGGTGCGGATAATCGCCGAGACGTTATGAGGTTTATGGACCTGCTCCATGCAGACCGTCAGATCGGGCTGACGGCGGGCTAACATTTCGCAGATACGCGCATAACGTTGTGGATTCATAACGTTAGTTTCTGTTACGGGTGACTTTAATCACGTCCGGCATCACGCGGATTTTACGCATGATATTCGCCAGATGGATACGATCGCGGGCCGTCAGTCGAATGAAGGCGCTATAAACGCGGCCGTCTTTTTCTTCGGTATTCAGGCTTTGAATATTCGACCCCGCGTTGTTCAGCGCCGCGGTGAGATTTGCCAGCGCGCCCTGGTGGTTAAACATATCCACCTTGATCTCGGTGATGAACTCCTGCTCCGCCTCTTTATCCCATTCCACAGCCATAAACTTCTCTGGCTCTTTTTGGTAGCCGCGGATGTTTCGACAGGATTCATGATGGATAACCAGGCCCTTGCCGGGGCTGACATGGGCAACAATCGGGTCACCGGGAATCGGACGGCAGCATTTTGCAAAAGTAATCAGCACGCCGTCTGCGCCTTTGATCGGCAGATGGCTATGCGGCAGGGCATTCGCCTGCAGCGAGACTTGCGAATCCCCCTGCAGGTTTTTCGCAACGACCACGCTCATGGCATTGCCAAGGCCGATTTCCGCCAGCAAATCATCAAGCGAGGCGAGCTTCATACGCTCAAGCTCACGCTGGATGTTTTCTGGTGGGACTTCGGCCAGCTTGCGGCTGCCGCCTAAGGCATGATTCAACAGGCGGCGTCCCAGGTTAACAGAGTCGTCTCGCTTAAGGTTCTTCAGCATCTGACGAATTTTGGCGCGCGCTTTAGAGCTGACCACAAAGTTCAGCCAGGCGGCGTTCGGGCGAGCACCCGGCGCGGTAATGACTTCGATAGTCTGGCCGCTGGTAAGCGGCTGCGACAGCGGATAGGGCTGGCGGTCGACCCGGGCGCCGACGCAGGCGTGACCGATGTCGGTATGTACCGCGTAGGCGAAGTCCACGGGTGTTGCTCCTGCCGGGAGCTCGACAATACGCCCTTCCGGGGTGAAAACGTAAATCTCATCCGGGAAGAGATCGGATTTAACGCTCTCGATAAATTCAAAGGAGCTGCCGGCGCTCTGCTGCAGTTCCAGCAGGCTTTGCATCCAGCGCTGGGCGCGGATTTGTGCGGTAGTGCCGCTTTCACCCTGTTCTTTATAAGCCCAGTGGGCGGCAACCCCCATCTCAGCCATCTGGTCCATATCTTCGGTACGGATTTGCACTTCTACCGGTACGCCGTGTGGACCAATCATCGAAGTATGCAGGGACTGATAGCCGTTCGCTTTCGGAATGGCGATATAATCTTTCACCCGCCCCGGACGTGGCTTGTAGAGGCTATGCATTTGCCCAAGAACGCGGTAGCAGGTATCCATGTCATGGACGATTACGCGGAAGGCGTAGATGTCCATAATCGAGTGGAAACGCTGTTCTTTAAGCGTCATTTTGCAGTAGATGGAGTAAAGATGCTTTTCGCGGCCGCTGACGCGACACGGAATACCCGCCTCCTGTAAACGCCCGTCGATCTCAGAGAGGATTTTTTGAATCATCTCTTTGCGGTTACCGCGCGCCGCTTTAACCACTTCTTTAATGACGCGGTAGCGGTTCGGGTAAAGCGCTTCAAAGCCCAGCTCTTCCAGCTCGGTTTTCAGATGGTGAATACCAAGACGGTGGGCCAGCGGACTATAGATTTCGAGGGTTTCACGGGCGATGCGGCGGCGCTTGTCCGGACGCAGCGACCCCAGGGTACGCATGTTGTGCGTGCGGTCGGCGAGTTTGATCAGAATGACGCGGATATCCTGCACCATCGCCATGATCATTTTGCGGAAGTTTTCGGCCTGGGCCTCTTTCTTGTCGCGGAACTTCAGTTTATCCAGCTTAGAAACCCCCTCCACCAGCTCGGCAACGCTTTTGCCAAACAGCTGTTCCATATCCTGGTAGGTGGCAGGGGTGTCTTCAATCACATCATGCAGTAGCGCTGCCATTAGCGTTTCATAGTCGAGTTTCATCTCGGCCAGAATGCAGGCAACCGCCACAGGATGGGTGATATAGGGTTCACCGCTTGAACGTGCTTGTCCCTCGTGAGCATCACGCGCGACAAGATAGGCTTGCCGGAGGCGCTTTATCTGCTCCTCGGGCAAGTATTGTTGAATCAGCTGATTCAGGCTTTCAAACAGATACAAGGGCTACCCGCAGGGCTAATTAACGACGACCTTCAGCAATAGCGGTAACGGCCTGCAGTTCTGCGGCTTCCTGCTCTTGCTGCTCCTGGCGATCACGAACATCGAGAATCTGGTTGGTGATCAACCCTTCTTCGATTTCGCGCAGTGCGATAACGGTCGTTTTATCGTTTTCTTCAGGTACCAGAGGATCTTTACCACCGGTTTGCATCTGACGAGCGCGACGTGCGGCGACCAGTACCAGGTCAAAACGGTTACCAATTTTCTCTACAGCGTCCTGAACGGTTACGCGTGCCATATTTTAAAGCTCCACAGATGAAGAAATGACTGGGCATGATACTGAAACTGGGCTCAGTCTGCCAATAGTTTGCTGATTAAAGCGTCATGTCGCGCTTTTTGGCGACCCATTCGCAGACGCTCGGCACGAATAATAATCTTTAAATCTGACAGCGCGGTGTCGAAATCATCATTAACGATCAGGTAATCATATTCCGCGTAATGGCTCATTTCTGCAACAGCTTGTGCCATACGCCTGGCGATGACTTCTTCGCTGTCTTGTCCACGGCCACGCAGGCGGCGGTCTAATTCGTCTTTCGACGGCGGCAAAATAAAGATGCTGCGCGCATGCGGCATTTTATTGCGGATTTGCTGCGCGCCCTGCCAGTCAATATCGAGAAATACATCCACACCGGTTGCCAGTACTTGCTCAATGGCATGACGCGAAGTGCCATAATAATTACCAAAGACTTCCGCGTGTTCGAGGAAAGCGTCTTCAGCAATCATCTGCCTGAACTCTTCCTTACTGACGAAGAAATAGTGTTCACCATGGTTCTCACCGGGACGAACGCCACGTGTGGTATGGGAAACAGAAACCTGTGTGTCATACAGCGGTTGTGTTTTTAACAGAGCCTGAATGAGGCTGGATTTCCCCGCGCCGCTTGGGGCGGAAACAATATAAAGCGTGCCTTGAGCCATGGGTTCTAACTTATTCGGTAAGGATAAAAGAAGAGCGTCTTCTGGCCTATTATACACGTCGACACGATAGCACGGAGAATTTGTCGTGTTCCCGGCACGCTTTTCGGAAATTTTGCGTAATGCCTTCCCGTATTCACTGTTCGTTTCTGCAACATCAACCTTTTATCTGATAATACCTCGCATTGCCTTAAATTCATTCTCGCGACTGCCACCTGCTCGCGCTATATCTCATTGCGAGCTGACAGGGAGAGAATTATGGAAGGGTTAATTAAGCTGATTTTGATATTGAGCGTTAGCGTTCCGACAGGAGTCGTTTCGGCTTCATGCCCGGTCTGGTCATCTTTGCAGGCAAATCAGGAAATAAAACAGTTACAAACCCAGCTTAATCAGTGGGATGAAGCCTATTATCGTGACGGGGATAGCCTTATCAGCGATGCAGTATACGATCGGCTTCGTTCACGTTTAAATATGTGGCAACGCTGTTATCAACCTGCGGTGGCACCTCAGCAACCTACGCTTTCGACTAACGGGAAGGTACAGCATCCCGTCGCCCATACAGGTGTTAAAAAACTGACCGGCAGCCCGGCAGTGGCCCGGTGGCTTGAAGGGAAATCTGATTTATGGGTGCAGCCGAAAGTTGACGGCGTGGCGATCACGCTTGTGTACCGGCATGGCAAGCTCGCACAGCTTCTCAGCCGGGGAAACGGGCTTAAAGGCGAGGACTGGACCGCGAAAGCGGCCGTGATAGATGCGATACCTAAAAAACTGACTGGCCCGCTGGCCAATAGTGTTTTGCAGGGAGAGCTGTTTTTAAAGCGTGACCGGCACGTGCAGAAAATCATGGGAGGAATGAACGCAAGGGGGAAAGTCGCCGGCGCCATGATGCGGCAGACGGATTTCGCCTTCCTTAATGATTTTGATGTGTTTATCTGGGCGTGGCCAGACGGCCCGGCAGATTTCAGACACAAGCTGGAGGCGCTGGACAGCGCAGGATTTCCGCTCGTAAAGGCATGGTCAAAGCCAGTTTCCACCCTCAATGAAATCTCCTCTTTGCGAAACCTGTGGTTTACCTCTCCCTTACCCTTTGTGACCGATGGGGTTGTGATTCGTCAGGGTACAGAGCCTGCCGGGAAATTCTGGCAGCCGGGGCAGGCATCCTGGCTTGCGGCCTGGAAGTATCCACCGGCCCGGCAAATTGCCGACGTAAAGGGCATTCGCTTTACCATCGGGCGTACCGGAAAAGTAGCCGTGGTGTTGGCTCTGGAACCCTTACAACTCGACGATAAACAAATTAAACGCGTCAATATTGGTTCGGTTAAACGCTGGCAGGAGCTGGATATTGCGCCGGGCGATCAGGTAATGGTGAGCCTGGCGGGTCAGGGAATTCCGCGAGTCGATGAGGTTGTCTGGCGTGTAAACCTGCGTGATAAACCACAGCCGCCATCCCAGCTAAACATTACCCCTTTAAGCTGTCTTTTTGTAACTGCGGAATGTCGTGAACAGTTTTTTGCCCGTCTCTCCTGGGCGAGCTCGCTGGCTGTGCTGGGTATTAAGGGCGTGAACAAAAGCACCTGGCAACAGCTTCACCAGGCTTTTCATTTCGAACATATTTTTTCCTGGCTGTTGTTGAGTGCTGAAGATCTGGTTCGGATTAAAGGAATATCACCCGCCCGTGGTACGCAGCTCTGGCATCAGTTCTCAATGGCTCGCCAGCGTCCTTTTCATCGCTGGTTAATGGCCTTTGGCCTGCCCCTGCCAAAACCTGCAATGAATGTACTGTCAGATACTCACTGGCGGCAGTTGCTCTCCCGCGATGAATTAAGCTGGCAAAAACTACCGGGCGTGGGGGCGGAGCGGGCGAAAAAACTGGTGGAATTTGTGAATTATCCGCAGATTAATGCCCTGGCTGCTTTTCTAACACAGCAGGGCATAAAAGGATTTGTTGATTAATGGTCGGCATGTTTGTAGTGGAAAACGGGCAAACCCAGGCGCAGGCGCAGCGCTAATAAACGCGTTGAGAAACCGAAAATAAGCGTCACAATCACCACAACATCGTGACTGGATACATAGTGCTGTAACGCGATATACAGCACTGCGGAAGCAAAGGAGATGCCAGCGTATAGCTCTTTCTGGAAAACTAACGGAATGCGTTTACAGAACATATCGCGCAATACGCCACCGAATACGCCCGTCACTACTGCTGCGATAATTGCAATGACCGGGCCTTCGCCCATATCCAGCGCAATCTGTGCGCCAATAATGGAAAATACCACCAGGCCAAGGGCGTCCAGAACGAGAAAAAGTCGTCGCAGGTGGGGCATTACCGGGGCAGCGATGGTAGTTACTATCGCGGCTACGGCGACAATCACCACATATTCAGGGTTTTTTACCCAGCCTAACGGGTAATGCCCCAGCAGAATATCACGCACCGAGCCGCCGCCGAGCGCGGTGGCTGTAGCAATAATAATGACGCCGAAGGTGTCCATACGGCGCCGGCCAGCCGCCAGTGCGCCGGTCATTGCTTCGGCGGTAATGCCAATAAGATAGAGAATATGTAGCAGCATAAATACCCCCGGAGAAAACGCGCAAAGGGTAGCGTTTTGCGGGATGCATCACGACTGATATTTTTTAAGCTGATTTTTTATTGATTAGTTTTATTTATGTGAAAGCTGTTATTTCTTCAGCAGAAGGCTATCAGGTTAAAATGTGGTGCGGTAAAAAGGATTACTATAACTATTGAACTGGAGGGAGCGGTAACGATGAATATCTCAGCGATGCTAAGGGCGTTAGCAAATGGAATCAATCCTGAAACGGGAGAAATATTGTCTTCCGGTTCGGTAGCCAATAAACCTGAAGCCATACGGATGTTGTTTACCCTGGCCGAGGAGTTAGCCGCAGAGCCAGAAAAACAGAAAAAATCGAAACTGTCTCCAGAGGAGCGGCAGCAAAAGAATCTTGCCGAAGGGCGACCAGCGAAATCGCACTTTCCCTGGACTGAAGAAGAGCGGCATTTGCTTGAGGAAAGCTATAACCAGAAGAATTCTATCGAAGCGCTAAGTACGCAGTTTGAACGTTCCGCACGTGCAGTAGCCATTCAACTGGAAAAGATGGGGTTGATAACGGCAGAAGAACTTGTGGTGTATACGTAAAAGATGAGGAAGCCCGATGAAACGGGCTTCTTTGGTTCTACTCGATATTCTGGATCTGCTCGCGCATCTGTTCAATCAGCACCTTGAGCTCAATGGCTGAGTTGGTGACATCAGAATTGATGGATTTGGAAGCCAGAGTGTTCGACTCGCGGTTGAACTCCTGCATCATAAAGTCGAGGCGACGGCCAACGGCTTCTTTTTTCTTCAGAATGTTGTATGTCTCTTTGACGTGCGCTTCCAGACGATCCAGCTCCTCTGCAACATCGATACGTTGCACCATAAGAACCAGCTCTTGCTCAAGACGCGTGTTTTCAAGCTGAACCTGGGCTTCTTCAAGTTTGCTGACCAGACGTTCACGCTGCCATTTAACCACTTCTGGCATCTGCGCACGCACTTTAGTAACTTCAGCGCTGACGCCTTCAAGTCTTTGTTCGATAAGACCTTTTAGCGCCTGTCCTTCGGTTTCGCGGGCCAGGATGAAATCGTCCAGGGCGCCATCCAGCGCGGCAAGGATTTCAGCGGTGATGGCATCAAGGTCCTGCTCCTGGGCGGACATCACGCCCGGCCAACGTAAAATATCAACCGGATTAATTTCGCCTTCGTCGCTTTGCATTTTTACCCAGTTTGCTGCTTCAACGAGCTGTTTAGCCAGTTTTTCGTTAAGCAGGAGAGAGCTTTGCGCGCGTGCGTCAGGTTCGAAGCGAAGATTACATTCGATTTTTCCGCGAGTTAAGCGGGTACGAATGCGTTCGCGGGCCACGGGTTCGAGGCTACGGAACTGTTCCGGCATGCGAATATAAGTTTCAAGATAACGTTGGTTTACCGAACGTAATTCCCAGGAGGCGCTGCCCCATTCGCCTTTGACTTCACGTCGGGCATAGGCGGTCATACTGCGGATCATAAATCGTTACCGTATTAAGCAATGGATGGGGGGATTATAGCCATGCCCGACCGGGCATGATAGGAATAAGCGTCCGAAGTCCGTATAATGCGCGCCACATTCGTTTTAGCCGGAGATAAGCCCATGCGTCCATCAGGTCGTAGCGCCGAACAAGTGCGCCCAGTCACCCTGACCCGTAATTACACCAAACACGCTGAAGGTTCCGTGCTGGTCGAGTTTGGCGATACCAAAGTTTTATGCACTGCCACCGTTGAAGAGGGCGTACCGCGCTTTCTGAAAGGGCAGGGGCAAGGTTGGATCACCGCAGAATACGGCATGCTGCCGCGTTCCACCCACAGCCGTAATGCCCGCGAAGCGGCGAAAGGAAAACAGGGTGGCCGCACCCTGGAAATCCAGCGTCTGATTGCCCGTTCTTTGCGTGCAGCAGTGGATTTGAAAATCCTCGGTGAATATACCATCACTCTGGATTGTGATGTGCTGCAGGCTGACGGCGGTACCCGTACCGCATCTATCACCGGCGCCTGTGTTGCACTGGCCGACGCGCTGAATAAACTGGTCGCTACTGGCAAGCTGAAAACCAATCCGATGAAAGGAATGGTTGCTGCGGTTTCCGTTGGTATCGTTAAGGGCGAAGCGGTTTGCGATCTTGAATATATTGAAGATTCTGCAGCGGAAACCGACATGAATGTCGTGATGATGGAAGATGGTCGTATGATTGAGATTCAGGGCACTGCCGAAGGCGAGCCGTTCTCTCATGAAGAGTTGCTGACGCTGCTGGCGCTGGCGCGAGGGGGAATTGAATCGATCGTCACGTCGCAGAAGGCGGCGCTAGGAAATTGATTTTTAAGGCGACTGAAGCAGTCGCCTTTTTTATGTCTGAAGAAACGCAAAGGAGCGAATCCATGAAACCGTATCAGCGCCAGTTTATTGAATTTGCGCTTAACAAGCAGGTACTAAAGTTTGGCGAGTTCACGCTGAAATCCGGGCGTACCAGTCCCTATTTCTTCAACGCCGGCCTGTTTAATACCGGGCGCGATCTGGCGCTGCTGGGCCGTTTTTACGCCGCCGCGCTAATGGATTCCGGCATCGATTTTGATTTGCTGTTTGGGCCTGCTTACAAAGGCATTCCTATCGCAACGACCACCGCGGTTGCGCTGGCAGAACATCATGAACGCGATGTGCCTTATTGCTTCAACCGTAAAGAAGCCAAAGATCATGGTGAAGGTGGTAACCTGGTGGGCAGCACGCTTCAGGGCCGCGTGATGCTGGTGGATGACGTTATTACTGCGGGTACCGCGATCCGTGAATCTATGGAAATCATCGCGGCAAACTCCGCAACGCTTACGGGCGTGCTGATTTCCCTGGACCGCCAGGAACGTGGACGCGGTGAAATCTCTGCTATCCAGGAGGTCGAGCGTGATTACCACTGCAAGGTGATTTCTATTATCACGCTAAAAGATTTAATTGCGTATCTGGAAGAGAAGCCGGAGATGGCTGCAAACCTGGCGGCGGTACAGGAATACCGCGACGAGTATGGCGTATAAGAAAAAGGGCCGCTAAAGGCCCTTTTCAGTTTAACGAAGCTGTGCGGCAACTAATGGCCAGCGGGTGTCAAAATCATCCGTTGGCAAATAGCGGAACTCGCTGCGCACGAAGCGAGAAAGCATCCCTTCGCAGAAGGCCAGAAGCTGGCCTGCCAGCAGCGCTTCATCGGTAACGTAACCTTCCCCTTCACGCATTTTTTTCTCGCGCATAACCTGCCGTAGCTGCACTTCGATGCGCTCAAAAAGCTGGTTGATGCGGCCCTGTAAGCGATCCTGTTCGAACATCAGCGCGTGGCCGGTCAGAATACGGGTCAGGCCGGGATTTTTTTCACCGAAACCAAGCACCAGCAGGACGATAAGGCGCAGGCGGGCCAGCGTATCTTTTTCATCTTTCAGGATGAGATTGATGCGGGTGATAAGACTGTCTTCAATAAACTCGATAAGGCTGTCGAACATTTTCGTTTTGCTGGGAAAATGACGATACAGCGCCGCTTCAGAAACGCCCACCGTGGCTGCAAGTTTAGCGGTAGTGATGCGTTGGCTACCGTCGCTGGATTCAAGCATCTGGGCCAGAGACTGAAGTATTTCCTCGCGACGATTCCTTTTCGCAGTCTGTTTTTCTGCCATGTTTTAAAATACCCCTGAAATAAAGCACCTGCCAGGCAAGCAGCCACACAGCGCCCGCAAGCACGCCGCTTGCGGTTTGTTTTAACGTTATAAATGTGTGTGGTTACGTGTATGAAACGAGCTTACTGACGACCGGAATGGCCAAAACCACCTTCGCCACGGTCGCTGGTATCAAAGTCTTCGACCAGGTTGAATTCGGCCTGTACAACGGGCACGAACACCATCTGTGCAATGCGTTCGCCCGGCTCAATTGTGAAGCTATCTTGCCCACGATTCCAGACGGATACCATTAACTGACCCTGGTAATCAGAATCTATCAGCCCTACCAGGTTGCCAAGAACCACGCCGTGCTTATGGCCAAGTCCGGAGCGTGGCAGGATGACGGCCGCGAGAGACGGATCGCCGATATGAATTGCAAGTCCGGTTGGCACCAGTGTGGTTACGCCCGGGGCCAGCTCTACGGCTTCGTCCAGACATGCACGTAGATCGAGTCCGGCAGAGCCGGAAGTAGCATAAGTCGGCAGTGGGAACTGCTGACCCACGCGCGGGTCCAGAATCTTAACGTCGATTTTTTTCATCATAACGGGTAACGATCTCGTTCAATAAAAGATGGCCAAGGAGTGACTTATCGCTTAACGGTAAGACTTTATCTCCCTCCTGCCAGAAAAGGTGTAACGCGTTGCTGTCGCTATTAAAGCCCTGACCGATTTGTGAAACATCATTGGCACAAATCAGGTCGAGGTTTTTTTTGATACGCTTTTGCCGGGCGTATTCTTCCACATTAGTTGTTTCGGCGGCAAACCCAACAACATAAGGACGGTTAGCAGAAAGCACGGCGACGCCTGCAACAATATCCGGGTTTTTAACCATTTTTAATGTGATTTCAGCGCCTTGCTTTTTAATTTTTTCATCCGCAACGCTCGCCGCACGATAATCTGCTACGGCTGCACAGCCGATAAAAATATGCTGACCCGACACATTTTGTTGAACGGCAGCTTCCATTTCCAGAGCGGAGGTGACGTCAATGCGTTTCACCCATGCCGGAGTAGATAAGGCAACCGGGCCTGAAACCAGCGTCACATTTGCGCCCCGAGCGGCGGCAGCGGCGGCAATGGCGTATCCCATTTTGCCCGAGCTGTCGTTGGTGATATAGCGTACCGGATCGAGGCGCTCACGCGTCGGACCGGCGGTAATCATGACGTTAAGATGTTGCAGATCTTTGACGACGCTAAAATGACCAACGGCCAGTTCCACGATCTCTAACGGGTCGAGCATACGACCGGGGCCTACATCACCACAGGCCTGGCTGCCGCTGTCTGGCCCCCATATCAATAAACCGCGGGAAGTCAGTATCTCAAGGTTGTGCTGGGTTGCTGCTGCACGATACATCTGTTGGTTCATGGCGGGAACAACCGCGACAGGTGCGGGGGTTGCAAGACAAATAGTACTAACCAGATCGTTCGCCATGCCTGCCGCTACGCGGGCAATCAAATCGGCAGTGGCGGGGGCGAGAATAACCAAATCTGCCCATTTCCCCAGTTCAATATGGCCCATCGCTGCTTCCGCGGCGGGATCAAGCAAACTGTCTGATACCGGGTATCCGGATACGGCCTGCAGGCTCAATGGCGTAATGAAGGCTTTTGCCGCCTCGGTCATTGCCACACGTACATCTGCTCCGCGATCGCGCAGACGGCGCACCAGCTCAGGTGTTTTATAGGCTGCGATACCGCCACTGACACACAGAACAATTTTTTTGCCGGAAAGCCCCATCATGATTTTTCCCACCGCAAGTCTTAATCGTGGGCCTATTTTATCACACTCCTCAGGCCACAACTTTTTGCTATTTGCGAGATATCCCGCACGCTGAAAATCTCCACATCGCGAGTAGCCAGGCAGTCGTGCACAATGGCTGCACAAAGGGATGCGGAGGTTCTGATGGAGATAAAAATGGACTGGGATAAAAGCGGCTTGCCGCGCGAGAAGCTCCTCAAGTTTGGCGTCAGCTCTTTAACCGATGTGGAACTATTGGCGCTCTTTTTACGCACGGGTTTAAGGGATATGAACGTACTGACCCTGGCAAACGTCCTGCTGGAAAGGTTTGGTTCCCTGAGCCGTTTGCTGTCGGCAGATTATTCGCAGTTTAAGGACATTAAAGGAATTGGTGAGGCCAAATACACCCAGTTGAATGCGGTTGCAGAGCTGGCAAGGCGCTATTACGCCTCGCGTGGGGTAGAAGAACTCACGTTGAAGAGCCCTGATACCGTGCGGGAATTTATCCAGAGCCAGCTGACCACGGAAGAGCGTGAGATCTTTATGGTGATATTTCTCGACAACCAGCATCGAATTATCAAACACGTGCCGATGTTTTCCGGAACGCTGAATCATGTCGAGGTACATCCCCGGGAAATTGTGCGCGAAGCGATGAAATCTAATGCAGCGGCGGTCATTCTTGCGCATAATCACCCGTCGGGTAGGGCCGAACCGAGCAAAGCTGACCGTGCCATTACCGAACGTATCGTGAAAGCCTGCCTTTTTATGGAAATTCGCGTGCTTGACCATTTAGTTATTGGTCGCGGAGAGTACGTTTCTTTTGCTGAACGCGGGTGGGTTTAAGCCAATTTGCGCGATCCATGGGGATCTTTGTCTGTTCGGGACTTGAGCACATGCGTCAGGCAGCGTATACTACGCCACCTTTGAGAATCTCGGGTTTGGCATTATGCGCCTGGCACTGTGGTTCACATTGAACCGCCAGGGACCAGGCTTGCAGCCTGACGAGGCGCCATAACCCTATACGAAGCTCGAGCTAATTTGATTTTTGGAGAATAGACATGTCCCGAGTCTGCCAAGTTACTGGCAAGCGTCCGGTGACCGGTAACAACCGTTCCCACGCACTGAACGCGACCAAACGCCGTTTCCTGCCGAACCTGCACTCTCACCGTTTCTGGGTTGAGAGCGAGAAGCGTTTTGTCACACTGCGTGTATCTGCTAAAGGTATGCGTGTAATTGATAAGAAGGGTATCGAAACGGTTCTGGCCGATCTTCGTACCCGTGGCGAGAAGTACTAAGAGGAACTAAGTCATGGCTAAAGGTGTTCGCGAGAAGATCAAGCTGGTTTCTTCTGCTGGTACTGGTCACTTCTATACCACCACGAAGAACAAACGTACTAAGCCGGAAAAACTGGAGCTGAAAAAGTTCGATCCAGTTGTCCGTCAACACGTACTGTACAAAGAAGCTAAAATTAAATAATTTTAGTGACTTTGATGAAAAACCTCGCTTCGGCGGGGTTTTTTTGTTTTGCGCTTTATGCCCGGAGGAGAAATGCCAGAGTTACCTGAAGTTGAAACCAGCCGCCGCGGCATTGAACCGCATCTGGTAGGCGAAACTATCCTACACGCCATCGTGCGCAACGGACGTCTGCGCTGGCCCGTTTCTGATGAGATCCATGCCCTGAGCGACAAACCCGTATTAAGCGTTCAGCGCCGGGCTAAATATCTGCTGCTCGAACTGCCGGACGGCTGGATTATCATCCACCTTGGGATGTCCGGCAGCTTGCGCATCCTGCCGGAAGAGCGGCCCGCTGAAAAACACGACCATGTCGATCTGGTTATGAGCAACGGTAAAGTGCTGCGCTACACCGACCCGCGTCGCTTCGGTGCCTGGCTGTGGGTTAAGGAACTGGAAGGCAGCAACGTGCTGGCGCATCTTGGACCAGAACCGCTCCACGAAGAATTTAATGCCGAATACCTGCGTGAAAAGTCCGCTAAGAAGAAAACCGCCATTAAGCCCTGGCTGATGGATAACAAGCTGGTCGTGGGCGTAGGGAATATTTACGCCAGCGAATCGTTGTTTGCCGCCGGGATCCATCCCGATCGCGCCGCGCAGTCGTTATCAAAAACCGAATGCGAATTGCTGGTGAAAGTGATCAAAGCGGTGTTGTTAAGATCGATTGAGCAGGGCGGTACGACGTTAAAAGACTTTTTACAGTCTGATGGTAAACCCGGTTATTTCGCCCAGGAGCTTCAGGTTTACGGGCGGGAGGGGAAGCCATGCAGAGTCTGCGGTGCGCCGATTATTGCCGCTAAGCACGCTCAGCGCAGCACGTTCTATTGTCGAAACTGCCAGCATTAAAGCTGTCTGAGTTTCTCCAGTAGAGCCTGACAGACAGATTCCGGCAGAAAATGCGCGACATCGCCGTGGTGGCGTGCCACTTCCTTCACCAGCGAAGAAGAAACGAAAGACCACTCTTTTGAGGGCATCAGGAAGACGCTTTCCAGCTCCGGCATCAGATGACGGTTCATGTGGGCGAGCTGCATTTCATATTCAAAATCTGCCGCCGTGCGTAAACCGCGAACCAGAACGTTGGCCTGCTGCGCCTTCGCAAAATTCGCCATAAGATCGCTAAATCCTACAACCTCGACATTGGGCAGATGCGCTGTCACCTGTCTGGCCAGCGCCACGCGCTCATCGAGAGAGAACATCGTTTTCTTATGCGGGCTGTTTGCAATGGCCAGGATAATGGAATCAAACATTATGGCTCCGCGCGTCACGATATCCAGATGACCATTGGTGATGGGATCGAAAGTACCGGGGTAAATCGCTCGGGTGCTCATAGCGGCTCTTTTTCCGTATAGCCCTGGTTTAATGCCCAGAGTTCAGTGTATTTATTAAAGGTGTATTGTGCGTTAACCACCGCCAGCAGCCAGCCTTGTTTTCCGTCCAGAAAACCTGCGCGTAATAGCAGCGTTTTGCAGAAAGCCCCCAAAGTGTGGCTTAAAATCCCCGCCAGCGAGACTTTTTTACCGCGCTGATGACGCTCATGAGCCCAGGCTGTCGCATAGCTTAGCTGCTTGCGCTGGAAGCTTGCAAAGTCCCGGCAGGTCAGATGAAGCAAATCACCTTCAAGCGGGATGATTTTAGCGCCGGGCGCGTTCAGTGATTCATGCACCTGATTGTCATTATAGCGATAGCGTTCACGGGCATAGAGACGAGTTACCCGGTCCGGGTACCAGCCGCTGTGGCGCATAAAGCGGCCCAGAAAAAGGTTGCGGCGAGCAATGCTGTAAACGGCGTCGGGCTGTGGACCGGCAAGGACTGCTTTTAGTGAGGCCGCAAGCTCGGGTGTTACTCGCTCGTCGGTATCGATCATCAAAATATAATCGCCGCTGGCATAGTCCTGGGCGCGCTGGCGCTGTATCCCAAAGCCCTGCCAGTTGTCATCCACGAAAACTTTCACCCCGGCCTGACGAGCGATATCGACGGTTGTATCAGTGCTGCCCGAATCCAGCAGAACCACTTCGTCAGCCCAGGCCACCGATGACAGGCATTCCGGCAGAATATCCGCCGCGTTTTTGGCGATCATCACCACCGATATTCGGCTGGGCATTAATGGCTCCGCTGCGGCAGATAAGGTTGCAGTAACTGTAGCAAACGTTGTAATGCGCCCTGGTTTTGATGCAGCACTTCTACCGCGTGGCGACCATAGTACAAACGATAGTCTTCATCGGTAAGCAGCGTGGTAATTTCGGTCACCAGCGACTCGGCGTCGCTGACGGCGATCATGCCGTCAGCCTGCTGTAGTTTGGCGCAGATATCTTTGAAGTTGAAAATGTGCGGGCCCATCAGCACGGGGATGGCGTGAGCCGCTGGCTCCAGCGGGTTGTGTCCGCCTCGTTCCACCAGGCTGCCGCCAACAAATGCCAGATCGGCAATGCCGTACAGCAGCATAAGCTCGCCCATCGAATCGCCAATCACCACCTGGGTGCTGCCCGATGGGATTTCACCGCTGCTGCGCAGCGTGTAACTGAACCCGCTTTTTTGCACCAGCTCTTTGGCATCCTTAAAGCGTTCCGGATGGCGTGGTACCAGAATCAGTAACAGATCGGGGAATTTCGCCAGCAGCTGGCGGTGCGCATCCAGGATAATGCTTTCTTCGCCATCGTGAGTGCTGGTAGCAATCCAGACTTTACGGCGTGGAGCCCACTGGCGACGCAGCGTGATGGCGCGCGCGGCCAGCTCCGGCGTGACAGAAATATCAAACTTCAGGCTGCCGGTAACCGTAAGCTGGGAGCGTTTCAGACCCAGCTCAAGGAAGCGACCGGCATCCTCTTCATTCTGCGCGGCGATAAGTGTGATTCTGCTCATCAGGCGGCGCGTGAAATTACCGAGCTTTTTATAACCTTTCGCGGAGCGCTCGGATAAGCGAGCGTTGGCGATGACCAACGGGATCTTGCGGTTATGCAGCGCGGTAATCATGTTCGGCCACAGCTCTGTTTCCATAACGATCACCAATTTCGGGCGCACAGTATCCAAAAAACGGTTCATGGCGCAGGGCAAATCGTAAGGCAGATAAACATGGTGGACGTTTTTACCGAAGGCCGACTGTACTCGTTCGGAACCGGTTGGTGTCATCGTGGTGACAGTAATAGGAATAGTCGGGTAACGATGGCGCAGAGCTCGAACCAGTGGGATCGCTGCAAGGGTTTCCCCTACGGAGACGGAATGCAGCATGATACCGTCCGGCGCTACTTTCCCTCGACAAAAGCCATAGCGTTCTGCCCAGCGTTTACGGTACGCAGGAGCTTTACGGCTACGGAGCAAAAGTCGCAGCCACACGAAGGGCTGAATGAGATAGAGCAGAGCGGTATACAATGATTCCAAGCGAATTTTCCGTATTTTCATTATCGGCGGGCAAATTCTAAGCATTCACAGGGCGTAAAGCTATTGTTTTGGTGATATTCGACGGCTTTACCGATTGTTCGGATAATCTGACGGCGAAAAACCACTTTGCGGGCCGTTGGATACAGCCCGCGACTAGCAAAGTTATCCGGGCACTCGCGTTGCTTTTTTCAGCTTCAGGTATCGGCGGCCTAAGCGCCAGCGCAGACGGAAACCCCGGGCATTCTTCCAGATAAGACGCCAGATCCCGCGGTCGAAAAACTCCTGGATTATCATTTTTTTCTTCTGCGGGTCCTTCATATTATTGAACGTATGCAGGATCCCAAGGCCTTCTTTGGCTATCTGCCAGTTGCAGGCCGGAATATTTTTTACCTGTTCCGGATAGCGCTGGTTAATGATCTCCAGCATTTCGAGGATTTTGATGTAATGGCGTGCCGAGCGGATTAGCGTGTCATCGGTATCTGGTTTATGGGAAACCGAGGCGGAATGAATGTAGTAGTCGTAAAATCTTTCGCTGGTGTACTGAACGCGCTGCGCTGCGAGTAACACTTCAGTGGTCCACGGAATATCCTGATGACGTAA
Organism: Buttiauxella sp.; assembly: GCA_031993245.1. Lineage (GTDB taxonomy): Bacteria > Pseudomonadota > Gammaproteobacteria > Enterobacterales > Enterobacteriaceae > Dryocola. Next base: position 21,992 of record DALYUA010000001.1, read on the forward strand.
GCCTGGTTCGAATTTAAAACCGTGCTCGCGGATAAAGTCATGGCGGTAGAGGTTCAGCCAGGTAACATGCAAAAACTTACGGGAATCCAGCGCCTTCTTCAGCCAGGCGGGGCCGCTCATTACGCCAGTTGACTGCAGTTTGTCTTCAGGGAAGATTGGGCGCGATGGTTTTTTATTGTTTTCATAGACATAGTTGCCATTACAGGTGACGACATCCAGATGACTTGCCAGCGCCAGATCCAGCAGGTGGCGGTACATACCCGGTTTGAAATCGTCGTCAATGTCCGGGAAAGAGAGATACTGCCCCGTTGCCGCAGCAAGGCCGGTATTACGCGCGATAGATACGCCCTGGTTTTCCTGCTCAATAACCAACATACCCGGAAACCTGTCGCGCCAGGCGTCGATAACCGTCATGGAACCATCGGTTGAACCATCGTTCACCATGATGACTTCCATTCCTTCGATGGCCTGAGCTTCGAGGCAGGCGAAAAACTTCGCCAGGAAAAGTTCGCCGTTATAGACAGCAACGACAACGCTAAGTAAAGGGGTCTGGAGCATAAAGTTACCTGAAAGTACTGTTATATTTTTTCTTTCGCCAGCGACAAATACTGCTGGCAAATGGCACTGGTGCTGTAGGACTCAACGGTGCTGGCATCGATAACCGGTGGGTTGTTATAGATATCCACTATTGTATCCGCCAGCTGGCGATCGCTCATGCCTGAGAGACCGCGTGCCAGCGTCCCTGTGAGTATTTCTTCCGGGCCGCCCGGACAATGAGTGCTGACCGCAGGCGTCTGGCAGATAAGCGCTTCAACCAGTACGTTGCCAAAGCCTTCACAGTCTGAGCTCAGAAGCAGCAGGCGGGCATTAGCTATCCACGGATAGGGGTTAGGCACGAAGGATTTGAAGATGACGCGGTCGGCAACGCCTGCGGCAACGGCCATCGTTTTTATCTCTTGAACGCGTTCATCGCTGCCGTTACCCATCAGGATTAATGGCGCCTGAATGCCGCTCAATGCATAGGCTTTGATGAGCCGGTCATGGCGTTTGTGCTCATGGAAACGGCCAACGTGGATGAGATAATCCTGGCCTGACATTTCACAGTGCTCTTTAGCGCGCTGTTGAATACCGTCGATATCAAAAGGGTTATGAATGACTGTGCTATTTGCAGGCGTTATGTCGAAACGCTCGGTAATGTCGTGCAGCACCGCCTTCGACACAGCGACTACGTTGCTGTTCTCATAAACGCGTTTTATTTTCTGGCGTTTTATCCAGCGGGAGAAACCGTGGCGATGCAGAAGATAAGAGAAAGAGAACATTCCGTGTACGCAATACCACAGCTTTTCGCGTGGAATGGTTCTGGAGTGCGCGACGATGCGGTCAGTTTTATGCAAATGGGAGAAAATAAGATCAAATTTTCCCGTTTTTTGCGCCTTCTCTACGGCCTTATCCAGCAACGCTGCCCGACGAGATAACTCGGTGAGCTTGCGCCAGGGTTTTCTACAGGTATCCAGAATGATTTGGTAATCGACCCCGTCCGGGATCTCATAGTCACAGACGCGACGCAAAGAGAAGATCGAGACCTGATGGCCCATACCGACCAGCCCCCTGGAAAGGGTCAGCACGGTTTTCTCAGCGCCGCCGCCGGGTAATCCATCGATAATCATTAGGATGCGCATCGTCTAATCCAGTATGTTTTGATACAGCGAAATAAGTTGCTGTGAAAGTTTTTCCGGCGTCGCTTCCTTGACCCGCTCACGTGCATGAATTCCCATGATTTCGTTCAGGTGCCGCGCAGGGATAGCCATCACCGCATCCGACAGTTCCTGAATGTTCAGGGCATCGCAAACATATCCATTTTGTCCGGTCGTTATAAATTCAGCCCCACCGCAGGTGGGCGTAGTAATAACCGGTAAACCACATGCCATAGCTTCCAGGATCACATTGGGGAAAGGATCATAGAGCGTTGGTAGCAATAATGCGTCAGCGGCCTGATAAAACGGTAGCGTATTTTTCTGCATCCCCATGAATATTACCCGATCCTGACATCCCAGAGATTGTGCCAGCGCTCGATAAATTTTTTCCGCTTTGTCTTGCCCCACCACAATCAGATAGCGATCGCTATTAGCGACAGCCCGGATAGCGCTGGCAAGTCCCTTGCGTTCAAATCCGGAACCCACAAACACCAGCACGACAGCCTGCTGTGGAAGATTGATTTCATCTCGCCAGGTTGCCCGTTGTTCGGGCGTAGCCGGAACGAAGCGGGAGGAGTCAATAGCATTATAGATGACATGTATCTTATTAGCAGGTATAGCAAAATCTTCGATAATTTCGCGTTTCACCATTTCGGCGTTGCAGATGACCGCTTTCAGCTCGGGCGCCTGATACATCGCCTGCTCAGCCTGCATCACATAGCGGTGATAACGATCGCGAAGCAGCAGTTGCTGACGCCATGCCGGCAGGATCCGGGTGCGCTGAAGTAACCAGCGACGATGCACTCCGTCGCCGGCGCGGTAGATATCGCAGCCAGCTATACGTTCATGGCTCTGCACCAGGTCAAAATTTTCACGTTGCCACAAGTCTCGTGCGGCATCCGCAAAGCCTTTCTCACGGCTGATGCGGCCCCATTTCATGGGATCGCAAATATGGATATGCCAGTTCTCCTGACGCTCGCCCTGCCACTGACGAGTAATAACGTTCAGCTCCAGGTCATGCGCGCTCAGCGCTTCCAGGGCACGTGAGACAAAGCGTTCGGCACCGCCGTCCGGACGGTACTTTTGGCGGACAATGGCCAGACGGCAGCGTTTCATGACAGCTGTTTCCTTGCGCTCGTAACCACGGCATCCACTGGAATCGCATCCAGATAGCGCTCGCTGGTTTTCGTATCAATTTGATCCGGATTGGGAAGCGGACCGTAATCACCGGCCCAGATAACCTCGCCTTTTACCTGCCAGGGACTCCAGAAAGTGAGTTTTGACGGACCAAACAGGGCGATGCAGGGAGTCTGTAGTGCAGCAGCCATATGCATGGGAACGGAGTCGACGCCGATAAAAAGGCTGGCATGATCGATAAGCGCGGCTAGCTGGCGCAGGCTTAAGTCGCCTGCCAGGGAGAAAATGCGTTCGGCTGGACATAACGCGCGAATGGTTTCGATCATCGCTTTTTCGTTCTTATCCGGCCCGGATGTAAGCACAATTGTGTGGCCATCTTTCTGTAGTGCGGAAATCGTCGCTGCCATTTTTCCTTCATCCCAACATTTAAAGAACCAGCGGGATGTGGGCTGCACCACGATAAATGACCCCTCAACGCCTTTGGTATTCAGCTTCGCCTGAACGGCCAGCCAGTCATCTGGCTGATAACTCATGGTGACATCATTAACGGGAGGAATATTCAGGGGAGCCAGAATGGAAAGATTTTGCTCGACGGTATGCATGGTTTGGTGGCCAGTAACGGGTGCGAGCTGAGTATGGCATTGGCTCCAGAACCAGCCACGGCGTTTGTTGAAATCAAACCCGATGCGGGCTGGTGCACCTGTAAAGCGAGTGACGATAGCGCTACGCCACTGATCGGCAAGGTTTACCACCAGGCTATACCGCTGCTGACGCAGCATTTTCAGGAGCTGCCACTCTTTGCATAAATGCTGCCGGGTGCCAAGTTTGCGCCATTTACGATCGATACCGTAGATGCGATGTATAAAAGGATGCGCCGCCAGCATATCGCGTGTTTCTTCATAAAGCAGAACATCAATCTGAGCCTGTGGCCATGCCTGATGCAGCGCATTGATCACCGGTGTTGTCAGCAACATATCACCGTGATGGCGCATTTTTATGAGTAATATACGAGTTTGCGGCCCGTCAGCGAGTGTATGCACAGCGTTATTCATTATCATCTTTAGGTGATTAACCAAAGCGTGATTCTAATAGACCTTGGGTGTGGTTGCTACAATTCTACTCAGGAGTCAGTACATTCCTGGAAAGCGGTTTGCCCTTATCTGGCAGGCTGCGTAACATGGTGTAAACATCGTTAGCTCAGAGACGGCAATGACTACCCCTGCATTTATCATCACTATCGATACCGAAGGCGATAATCTGTGGCAAAACCATCGGCAGATCAAAACTGAGAATGCACGTTTTCTGCCACGTTTTCAGTCGCTTTGTGAAAAATATGCTTTTAAGCCCGTCTGGTTAACAAATTACGAGATGGCGGTTGACCCGGTCTTTACCGCCTTTGCCAAAGATGTTATCGCGCGCGGACAAGGCGAGGTTGGAATGCATTTGCATGCCTGGAACAGCCCGCCCGAGTTTGATCTAACCGGTGATGACTGGCGCTGGCAGCCTTACCTTATTGAGTATCCGGATGAGATTCTGCGTGAGAAAGTCGTCTATATGACAACGCTTCTGGAAGAGACTTTTGGCACTAAAATGGTCAGCCATCGGGCCGGGCGTTGGGCTTTCGATAGCCGTTACGCACGCCTGCTGGTGGAATTGGGCTATAAAGTCGATTGCTCAGTTACGCCGCGTGTGAACTGGAGAAATGCCAAAGGTTCACCTGCCGGCAATGGCGGAACAGACTATCAACATTTCCCGACAGGCTCCTACTTTATGGATCTGGATATCATCAGCCAGCCGGGTAACTCACCGTTGCTGCAGGTGCCGATGAGCATCCAATATAAGCACAGCGCTCTGATGAACAGCTTTAAGCAAGGATACGATCGTCTGCGAGGTAAATATCGCAGCCCATCGGTTAACTGGCTTCGTCCGTCAGGCGGAAACGCTGCGCAAATGATTGCCGTGGCGGAGAAAACGCTGGCAGAAGGAAATGATTATGTGGAATTTATGCTTCATTCCTCAGAATTTATGCCCGGTGGCAGTCCGACGTTTAAAGATGAAACAGATATTGCGCGGCTTTATCAGGATTTAGAGACATTATTCGCATGGCTCGCTGAACGGACTCGGGGAATGACTCTGGCTGAGTATTATGAAAGCAGGATAAAAAAACCGGGCATTTAGCCCGGTTTAAATTTAAATTTCTTCATGCCGTGGGTTGCTTATTACACTACAGAGCCCAATTAAGGAAATATAGAAGAGAATGGCTTCTGAGCTTAAAAGTAAAACATCACTTAAACCATATACAGCCATACAATTTATAGTAAACAGCAGTGGCGTATTTCTATTTTTTAGTGCTATCCATGCTATGCTGATGTAAAGCCATAATAATGCAATACCACCAAATATACCCTGCAAAGAGAGTGTTTCTATTAATTCATCATGTAAATGAACTGAAATATATTTCATAGCGGATCGGTGTTGTGTTTTTTCTTTTACATATTGGGCACTATATTCTAAGCGAGACTCGAATGATTGACCTAAAGGCGCATGCATGAAATTTTTTAACCCAACTGCCCACATAGAAAACCTTGCACCCAGCGAAGTATTATCATGACCTTGTTGATAAAGTGAAACTTCATTATATGTCTGTATTATTTTTGGTTGAATATAACGATTGTATAGGGATGCAATGGCTAGTGAAGATATAAGGATGATGATAATAGAGGATTTTAAATGTATTTTTTTTAAAAAATAAGCAGTCATCAAGATGACTACAGGTAAGTGAAAAATGATAACGGCTCGTGTACCCGTCAGGATAGCAATAATGAATGAAAAAATAATGGTTAAGACAGCAAGCCCATAATATTTTTTTTTCCTTTGTGCATATAATAAAAAAATTAAAAAGACACTTAGCCCAGAATAAATGTATGCGGAAAGCGTTGCCCAATTAGTTCCCATCTCAGAACGAACCATTCCATGCATAGACTGCCAGATAGCGTAGCATGAGGCTGCAAGAAAAGCAGCGCCTGTAACAAAGAGCACTATTTTTTTATAATTAATAGATTGTAAATAATCTCGGCATTGTGACAAATAAAATACAAGAAGCCCACCAAGCACTAATTTTTTGCCACCGTTTAGCTGATCGCTAAAGCGGTCGTAACCTTCGGGACCATGCTGGAGCAAGAAAAACCAGACCAGTTTCACTATACCAAAAAGTATGATTGGATAAGCAATATTAAATTTCCTGAAATTAATATTTTTATGTTCAAAACCAATTCCAAGTATCCCAAGGTAAATTGCAATATAGTAAAGATTTCTTTGCAATTCACTATTTAATAAAGTGCATGCAATAGATAAAAGCGTCAAAATAAAAACGATTATATATAAATGGTGTTTCATTTTTTCCATAATGTACTCAACGCCTTTCTCTTATAACTAAAACGTACGGAGGTGTTAAGAAAGAAACCTAATGTATGAGTCATCAGGACATGTTTCTTCACAATATCTTGTTGTTTAGCATCTCGCAACCATGCTCTATTTTTGATATATATGTCTAGCCAGTGGCATAATATCAAATGTTGAAAATGAGATGGAAGAATTTCGCTCATCCTGATGGTGCAGACGACCAAATTAGCTATCTTATCTGGGTTTGGAGTAGCAGATAAACTTTCATTATTTTTAATGTAGTAATAATGACCATCTTGCTGAAAATAGATATCGTTAGCACTCATTAACATGCTTGGGAAAACGTAAAAATCCTCATAACAGGTCATTGGCGGTAATTTGTTAGAAAGATAAATATCCCGTTTAATAAACTGTCCGCCTAAATGAGCTTGAATTTTTTTATGTATTAGAAAACGTTTAATGGTTTCATTTCGTGAAAGTTTTTCAGGATTCAAACCTGACCACTGGTGATCTATTTTGTTGATATCACGTATTTCATGAAGGCGCGTTAAGAGCATATCCGGCTGAGATTTATGAAGAAAGGCCATAATGGCAGACAAACTACCCATTTTTACTAAATCATCACTATCTATCATAGTAATATACTTGCCGCGTGACAGAGTAACGCCATGCTGACGAACCCGGCCTACGTTTTTATAATCTACCATAGAGATAGATATTTGTGGAATATGATCGGCAAGAGTCGCGATTATTTCACCGCTGCCATCTGTTGAGGCGTCGTTAATAATGATGATTTCAGTTTTATCGATTGTCGGGCCTAATGCATCAATAACACTTTTAATGGTAGCATCGATAGTTTTTTCGCAATTATGTGCTGCAATTATTATACTTAAAAGCGGGTTATTCGTCATATACCTACTCGTTAATATCAAAAACTAATTGAAGCTATATTTTTTAACAGCTTTTTCCGGAGAGTGATTAATAATAAATGTATGGATCCTGTTCAGATCCGCATCACTCAAACCAAACAGCTCATCTTTAGGTTTATCGAAATAGTATCTTGTCTCGAAAACAAAAGAATTAGTGTTAGCATCATCACCGATAAGTAAAACATCTCCCAAAGGACGCTGTTCTTTTACGCAACATGGACCATAAATAAGAATGATCGGTACGCCTACTGCATCAGCAATGTAAATGTTTCCCGAATCGGAGGCAATGTAGAAATCCATCTTGCTGATTGCATGGGGCAGATCTTCTAACTGAAACTCTCCGATCATATTGACAAAATCGTTACGCTGGCCGGTTACCTTGATTAAATCATCCAGCCATACCTGCTCATTTTTAGAGCCAAAAATATAGTATAAACACGGCAGGTCTTGTAATGCGGTAAAAAGAGATTCCCAGACGGCTGGCGGAATTGTCTTTGCTTTGTTACCTGCAGAGATGCTTAAACCAATTTTAATAACGCCTGTTTGGTCTAAAACCTGCGGATACGAGACGGGGGTTTTTAAGGGCAGCGTGGCGTGCTTAGGATAGTCGCGCCAGGTCAGAGTGCGGTCTGCGAGCTTGAGGTAGTTGTCCACGCTTAATGTGTACTTACCATGCTCAACGGTCCCATCGGCAGTCCAGTAAAAAGGCTCATGGTACCAGCGTCGGGTATAGGTACTTAAAAACTGTTTTTTTACGGCATTACAGGCGGCAGCGAAGAAAAGATTAGTGCTGTTAGGCTGCAGCAGATAGACATTTTCATAGCGATTCATCAGCCTGAAGGCCAGACGAAATTTACGCCATAGTCTCTTTTTATGTTCTTCTATCAGGAAAATAGTATCGATGGTCTCGTCATGTTTAGCCAGCGGCAGCGTTGCTTTACCGATCAGCACATCACTGTGTTTAAGATGTGCGAGCAGAGGCGTAACGTTTACAAAATCGCCGATTTTGGCCGTCTGAATCATCAAGTTTCGGCCTGTCTTTTTGTAAAACAGCTTACCGATCAGTTTGAACGGCAGCAGGAGAATGAAAAGAAATAGGTAGCTCATTAATCGTTATTCTTTGGCTAATTGAGTGGAAGTCTGGAGTACGCTAAATGCTTCATTTGCTGTGATGTTAGCCATACTTTTTCCTGCGCCAATGATTTCATGCTGGTTCTGTCCGTAACCGCCAATCAAACCCGGATCGGTCGGTCCATACAGCGTAATATTTGGCCGATTAAGCGCGGCTGTAAGATGGCTTAATCCGGTATCAACCGAGACAACAGCCCGTGCCCCTGCAAGTTGCTTTGCTACCTGCTCAAGTGACAAGCGAGGCAATACCTCAACATAATCGAAACCTTCAGCCAGGCGGGCAGCCCGTTCACGCTCATGTTCTGCACCCCACGGGAGTTTAATACGTAAGCCCGTTTTATGCATTAATTGAATAAGATCTCGCCAGTTTGATTCTGGCCAGTGCTTTTCGTCCCGCGTCGTGGCATGCAGAAAAACAACGTACTCATTCGCATCAGCAGGTGCAGCGGCAAGAAAATGTTGTGCAATCGCGTAGTTGCCTTGCTGTGCTGGTTTTTTATATTCAAGACTTTTGGCAAATAATTCCCTTGTACGTTCAACCGCATGCTGTTGTTTCGCAACGGCGTGGCGTTTGCTATAGAAGAAACTTGCCAGCGGCTCACGGGCGCTATTCCAGTCCATACCGTGTTTCACACCATGAGCTTTGCGTGTAACCAGCGCGGCGCTTTTGATCAGACCCTGTGCATCAATAACGGCGTCATATTGCCTGGCGCGCAATGCCTGATAGAACGCTTTGCGCTCTGCCTTGATTGGAGACGAGAACCAATTTTTACGCCAGCGGCGAATCGCGACGGGAATGACTTTATCGACTGCCGGATGCCATGTCGGGATTTGGGCGAAACTTTCCTCAACCACCCAGTCAAAGCGTGCACCGGGTATCGCCTTTACGGCATCGGTCAGCGCGGGTAGCGTGTGCAGGACATCGCCCATCGAGGATGTTTTGACGATCAGAATCCGCATTAAACGTCCTTTCCGGTTGCCAGCAGAGCGGTTAACTCATCCATTACGCGCACGGGTGTAATATCAATCAAACTCTGGTGATAGCCTTCGGCGGTATCGCCTTTACGCACTTTGTGGTAGCCACTTATAAGGCGAATTACGCGCGCCTGATGGGACAGCGGCGGAGTAAAGTCCGGGCTGCTTGGCCCATACAGAGCAACTAAAGGGCGATTAAGCGCAGCGGCCACATGCATCAGGCCAGAGTCGTTTGTCACCACTGCTTTGCAGGCGGCCAGTAAAATTACGGCCTGCTCGAGCGCGGTATCGCCAGCCAGATTACGGCAATGCGCCTGCTGTGCGGTTGTTAAAGCGGCGAGGATATCGTTGCCGACTTCTTTATCTTTTGCGGAGCCAAAAAGCACTACCTGATAGCCTTCATCGATGAGCCTGCCGGCAAGCGTTGCGTAGTGATAGTGCGGCCAGCGTTTAGCCGGGCCGAATTCAGCACCCGGACAAAAACCGATGATTGGGCGTTCGACGTCCAGAGTGAATGCGGAGCAGGTTTGCTTTTTTTCACCTTCACTGACCTTTAACTCAGGCCATAGTAAGGGTTGGGGAAGATCCTTCGCCGACTGCATCACGCCTTTGTCATAGGCCAGCGCAACGTAGCGCTCTACCATCAATGGCCAGGCGTGTTTATCCAGTACACGTGCGTCATTGAGCAAGCCGTAGCGCATCTCACCGCGCCAGCCCGTGCGCTGCGGCACGTCGGCAAAGAAGGGAACCAATGCCGACTTAAAGGAGTTTGGCAGCACGTAGGCCCGATCGTAGCGCTTCTCTCGCAGGCTATGCCCCAGACGACGTCGCTCGCCGATTGCCAGCGCACCGTGGCCAAGCGGCATTGCCAGCGCTTCATTAACTTCAGGCATGCGCGAAAGCAATGGACGGCACCATGCCGGTGCCATCACGTCGATTATCGCCTGGGGATAGCGCGCCTTGAGCGTGCGATAGAGGCTCTGCGACATCATCATGTCGCCCACCCATGACGGGCCAATCACCAGTATTTTCATGCGTCAGGCTACCTGCTTATGCGTCACGGTTCAGCCAGGCCATGTATTCTGTTACGCCTTCGGCAACAGTTTTGAATGGCTTGTCATAGCCTGCGGCGCGCAGGTTAGTGAGGTCGGCCTGAGTAAATGCCTGATAACGGCCTTTGAGTTTTTCCGGGAACGGAATGTACTCAATGCTGCCTTTTTTATGGAAGGCTAAAGCCGCATCGGCAACGGTCTGGAAAGACTCGGGGCGACCGGTACCGCAGTTGAAGATGCCGGATACGCCGTTCTGCCAGAACCACAGATTAACCGCAGCAACGTCGCCGACGTAGATGAAATCGCGTTTAAAGCTGTCGCTGCCTTCAAACAGTTTTGGATTTTCACCATTATTTAGCTGGGTGTTCAGGTGGAACGCAACGCTCGCCATGCTGCCTTTGTGGCCTTCGCGTGGCCCATAAACGTTGAAGTAACGGAAGCCGGTAATTTGAGAATTAGCTTCGGGCAGGATCTGGCGTACATATTCGTCGAACAGGAATTTAGAGTAGCCGTAAACGTTCAGAGGCTGCTCGTATTCACGAGACTCGATAAAATCACTGTTGCGGCCGCCGTAGGTTGCTGCGGAAGAGGCATACAGGAACGGAATTTCACGCTCCAGGCAGTAGTGCAGCACCTCTTTGGAGTACTGATAGTTGTTATCCATCATATACTTGCCATCCCACTCGGTGGTGGAAGAGCAGGCACCTTCATGGAAAATCGCTTCGATCTCGCCGAACTCTTCACCCGCCATCAGTTGGATTAAGAAATCTTCTTTGTCCATATAATCAGCGATATTCAGATCGACAAGGTTGACGAACTTGGTACCGTCTTTCAGGTTGTCTACCACCAGGATATCAGTATAACCAATATCATTCAGCGACTTAACAATGTTGCTGCCGATAAATCCGGCACCACCGGTGACAATAATCATAAGCGAGACCTTAACAATATAGGGGGGCCGCAAGGTACAGTACCTCACGCGCTAATGGCTCTTATCATATCATTACAATCAAAGTCGCGCCTAATCAGACGAAGTTTCTGCCCCTCGTGATTTATCCTGCAAAAATCAATTTCTCTGAAGCGTAATCTCGTCTCCTGGTATAGGTTTGGGTAATATGTGCCAAAATATGCCCTGCCTGGAGAATCGCGATGCGCGAAGATTTTTACCAACAGTTAACCTCACAGCTTGATACCGCACGTCTGGAAGGCCTTTTCAAAGAAGAACGTATTATCACCTCGGCGCAACAGGCGGATATCACTGTCGCTGACGGCAGCCATGTTATTAACTTCTGTGCCAACAACTACCTTGGACTTGCAAACCACCCGCAGCTTATCGAAGCGGCAAAGCAGGGGATGGATAAACACGGTTTTGGCATGGCTTCAGTGCGCTTTATTTGTGGCACGCAGGACAGCCATAAAGAGCTGGAAAGCAAGCTGGCAGGATTCCTGGGAATGGATGATGCCATTCTTTATTCCTCCTGTTTTGATGCCAACGGCGGGCTGTTTGAAACTCTGCTTGGGCCGGAAGACGCCATTATTTCTGACGCCTTAAACCATGCCTCCATTATCGACGGTGTGCGCCTGTGTAAAGCTCAGCGTTACCGCTACGCTAACAACGATATGCAGGAGCTGGAGGCTCGCCTGAAAGAGGCGCGTGCGGCTGGTGCTCGCCACGTTATGATTGCTACCGATGGCGTTTTCTCTATGGACGGCGTGATTGCCAACCTGAAGGGCGTGTGCGATCTGGCAGATAAATACGATGCGCTGGTGATGGTTGATGACTCACACGCGGTAGGTTTTGTTGGCGAAAACGGTCGCGGAACCCATGAATACTGCGACGTTATGGATCGCGTGGATATCATCACCGGCACTTTGGGCAAAGCGCTGGGCGGGGCTTCTGGCGGCTACACCGCTGGTCGTAAAGAAGTTATTGAATGGCTGCGTCAGCGCTCTCGTCCTTATCTTTTCTCCAACTCTTTGGCCCCGGCGATTGTTTCAGCCTCTATCAAGGTTCTGGAGATGCTGGAAACCGGCGCTGAGCTGCGCGAGCGCCTGTGGGCCAACGCAAGCCTGTTCCGCGAAAAAATGACAGCCGCTGGATTCACCCTGGCAGGCGCCGATCACGCCATCATTCCTGTGATGCTTGGCGAAGCGGTTGTGGCGCAAAACTTTGCCCGCGAACTGCAAAAAGAAGGCATTTATGTCACCGGATTCTTCTACCCGGTAGTACCAAAAGGTCAGGCGCGCATCCGTACTCAGATGTCTGCGGCCCATACCACAGAACAGATTGAACGCGCTGTTGAGGCGTTTACGCGTATCGGTAAACAGTTGGGCGTTATCGCCTGAGGGAACGGTCATGAAAGCATTAGCGAAACTTAAAGCAGAAGAGGGCATCTGGATGACGGATGCGCCTGAACCGGAGATGGGCCATAACGATCTGCTGATCAAAATCCGTAAGACCGCGATTTGCGGCACCGATGTGCATATTTATAACTGGGATGAATGGTCACAGAAGACTATTCCGGTGCCGATGGTTGTCGGCCATGAATATGTAGGTGAGGTGGTCGGTATCGGCCAGGAAGTGAAAGGGTTTAAAATTGGCGATCGCGTTTCCGGCGAAGGGCATATTACCTGTGGTCATTGCCGTAACTGTCGCGCTGGTCGTACTCATCTTTGCCGTAATACTACCGGCGTAGGCGTTAACCGCCCGGGCTGTTTTGCTGAGTACCTGGTGCTACCTGCCTTTAACGCCTTTAAAATCCCGGACAATATTTCCGACGATTTGGCCTCCATCTTCGACCCGTTTGGTAACGCGGTTCACACAGCTCTTTCGTTTGACCTGGTCGGCGAGGACGTACTGGTTTCCGGCGCAGGCCCGATTGGCATCATGGCTGCGGCTGTCGCTAAACATGTGGGCGCGCGTAATGTCGTAATCACCGATGTGAACGAATACCGCCTTGAGCTGGCGCGCGAAATGGGTGTAACCCGCGCGGTGAACGTCAGTAAAGAAAGCCTGAATGACGTGATGCACGAGCTGGGCATGACCGAAGGTTTTGATGTGGGTCTGGAGATGTCCGGCGCGCCGCCTGCGTTCCGTACGATGCTTGATACCATGAACCACGGTGGCCGTATCGCGATGCTGGGTATTCCTCCGTCAGATATGTCCATCGACTGGACAAAAGTCATCTTCAAGGGACTTTTCATCAAAGGTATCTACGGACGAGAAATGTTTGAGACCTGGTACAAAATGGCCGCGCTGATTCAGTCTGGTCTGGACCTTTCGCCAATCATCACGCACCGTTTTGGCATTGATGATTTCCAGAAAGGCTTTGATGCGATGCGTTCCGGGCAGTCCGGGAAGGTTATTCTTAGCTGGGATTAATTATGCTGAGATAGTAAAAAAGGCCGGGAAACCGGCCTTTTCTTTATGGTCCGTTACTCGCCTGCGGTTTGCTTTTCCGCATCCGTGAGATAGCGGACTTTACGCGTGTAATCCTGGCCTTTAAACAACAGCTCGCTCTCTGGTGAGGCAAGGTATTTCTGCCATTCGGACAGCGGGAAACCGCCGTGCGCGCCAATGACTTCTTTCGGTATAACTGAAGGCGTGCCGCCAATGCGTTTTGAAACAGGCCAGTTCACCCAGTCCCCTAAATTGACGGTTCTGAAATCCAGCATATCCAGTAACGCCGCCAGTGGCAGTTGGTCGGTTGGCGGCTGCGAATCATCCATTAACTCCCAGGTATCCTGGAACAACACCAGCCAAAGTGGGCACAGTCTGTGCCACGTACTGCGTGTCGCTGCGAGAAACGCGCTATTGACGTGATCTTCAAGCGTAGGGCGAATGGTTCCCTGATACCAGGCGGGTGCTTTGCCCTCTGGGGCATTAGCCAGTTTTGCAATCATTTTGCCCTGACGGAAGCTGGAATACAGTGTGTTTTCCTCGACTTCCAGCTTTGGCATCTGCAACAGATTGAGATCGGAATCGATAATCAACGCGCCTTCGGTGCTGGCATACAGCGGAGCCTGAATTTTTATCAGTCGGCTACGATAGATCTGTTTGAAACGATAGCTGTCGTCTCGTTCCGGAACGTTAAGCGTAACGACGCGAGCTTTTTTCGGGATACCGATAAAATCCGATGCTGGCCGATCGGAAACAATAACAATTTCTTCGAGCTGAGGTGCAAATCGTTCGGCAAAAACAGCCGAAAGCACACCTTCTTCAACAAAATCTTTACCGACGCACGGAATGACAACAGACGTCACTGGAACCGCTTTAGCTCCGCTGGACGCCTGAGCTAAGGGGATATTATGTCGTGCCGTAATATGGCGATATTTCGCATTCAGAAATTTAAACATGGTTATTCCGGTTTGGTTTTACGGCGTTAAGCACGGTTTCGACGCCGGCAACGTAATGTTCTATCGCATAATTATCAATTACGCACTGGTGGGCTTGTTGAATAAGGGCATCACGTAGCGTGCTATCCTGCCATACCGTCTGCAGATGTGATGCCAGCGCCGGAACATCGCCGTAAGGATAAAGCAGACCAGTGCGGCCAGAATCGATCAGCTCCCCCGTTCCGGTAACGTTTGAACCGATAACAACGGTCCTGAGCAACATAGATTCAAGCACTACCCGGGGCAAGCCTTCGCTTTTTGAAGCCAGAATAAAGGCGTCAAAGGCGGCGAGATAATCGAGTGGATTATTGCGAAAGCCGGTGAAAACAACGCGATCGGCAAAGCCATAATCGCTTGCCTGCTGCTGCAACTTGTCTTTGTCCGGACCTTCGCCAACCAGCAAAAATTTCCATTTAGCTTCAGGATGCTGCTGCGCAAAGCGGTATAAAGCCTCAAGCGTATGCTGGCAGGATTTGCGAGGAATAAGGGACCCAATGCTGCCGAACACAAAGGTGTTCTCATCCAGACCTAATGCTTCACGCATTGCTTTTCCATCCGGCAAAGGCTGGTGGATATCAATGGCGTTGGAAACGGTAGTACATAGCGATTTATTTACGCCATGCTGAACCAGAACACGCTCAACGCCATGGGAAACGGCGATCACCGCCTGCGCCACCCGATTGACCGTTTGCGTAATTTGCTCTGTCATAACAGGTTCAATACGGCAATGCTGCACGACGGCAACGTCCAGATCGGCTGCCGCAAGATAGCCTTCCATGTTGGAGCCCGGCTGGTTGTTCATATAGAGGATTTCGTAGCCGTCATGTTGCAACAGGTCGCGTATGCGCTTTGCGTTGGGGTTGATGCGCCATTGTCTATCAATGACCTCAGCGGCTTTCTTACGCATTGAACGGCTGAAGAATACAAATGCGCGGGCCGTTTCCTTGCTGATTTTTGCCCACAGCGGTTGCCCGGCCTGTGGCAGAAAAATCACCGGGATCCCGATGCCGTTAAGCACCTGCTCAATGGTTTCACCTTCTCCACGCGCGTAGTTGTAGTAAAAACAGCAGGTGATATCAAACCGTTGGCGGTCAATACGCTTGAGAAGCTCCAGCATGCTGTTGGTGCCGCCTCCCCACTCTTTACCGTTATCCAGCAGGAGAATTTTACGCCGTTGTTGCGTCATTGAAGCCCGGGTCCCTGTTGTGTTAATCAGCCGGCATTATAAGTGTTCAGCACGCAGGTTTATACGCCGTGTATTAGCGGCCCGCGAAATTTCAGGCCTGAGGCTTGTTCATGCCCCAGCCCTGCCACTGATGCTGCATATATTTCACCAGCGTACTCTGGCTGATGCTGTCACTGAGCACCGTGAAGTAGGTCGTCGCGTAGACAGGCTCCAACGGTTTTTTAGGTTTGCAAAGCTTCACGCCGCTGAAGGGATTATGCGGTTGTTCTGCTGGCTTGCCTGGTTTGCCCGGAATCACATTGTTCGGTGTAGATGTATCCACCTGCGGTTCATTTAACAGGCTGCTCGGGCGTACCAGAGTGATATCCGGCGGCAGGTTATAAACCATCTGCTGTAACACGCGCACCGTTGTTGGATGCGGATGGCCGATGGCAATAGCCGATCCATTACGGCGTGCGAGCGCAACGGCACGGTTAAACTGGAAACGGATATCGGCTTCGTTCTGCGTATCGTCAAGGAAAACCTTACGCTTGATGACTTTAACTTTTGTTCCTGCTGCGGCACGCATCGACTGGCTGTTGCCGATAGTCATGCTGTCGAGAAAATAGAGATTGTATTGATCCAGCGCCTGCATCACTTTTTGCATGCCGAACAGGCTGGAGGTCATGGCGCTGCCCATATGGTTATTCAAACCCACGGCGTAGGGCACTTTGTTGACGGCCTCGCGGATAATGCGCTCGATCTCACTGCTGCTCATTTCCGGGCGCAGGGTATCTTTTTCCAGCGGCTGTTTGCTAAGCGGTGCCATCGGTAAGTGAATGAGAACTTCATGTCCCGAATTATGGGCTTTAGTTGCCATTTCATGGGCATGCGGAGCGTTAGGCAACACGGCTACGGAAACATCAGAAGGCAGCGCGAGCACCTGGTTTTCCTGATGGGGACGATAACCAAAGTCATCTATCACAATCGCCAGTTTGCCAGCATATACGGAAGGGATCAGCGCCAGCGCGCAGGCGAGAGAGAAAACAACGTGACGAAATTGAAGCAAAACTTATCTTCCCAACCACGGCTGTGGATTGACTGCCTGGCCCTGGCGACGAATTTCGAAATAGAGTGACGGACGGCCCTGACCACCACTGTTACCCACCAGCGCGATGGGCTGGCCGGCGCGCACTTGAGTGCCGACGCTGACCAGTGCGCTCTGGTTATAGCCATACAAACTCATATCGCCTTTACCGTGTTCCACCACTACAACCAGCCCGTAACCCTGGAGCCAGTCGGCGAGTATCACACGTCCGTCAGCAATGGCTTTGACCTCTGTCCCTTCACCCGCTGCGATAACGATACCTTTCCAACGTAGTTCACCCTGGAGCTGTTCGCCATAACGATGCAGCAGAGATCCCCGCACCGGCCAGAATGCCTGGCCCCGTGGAGAGCCAAGGCCGCCGGTACGTGACATCAGCGAGCGTTCATCCTGCGTTGGCTTGTAGGTGCTGCCTTTACTTGCGGCTTCTTTTTGACGGTTGCGGACCTTTTCTGCTTCCCGCGCTTCTTTTTCGGCGCGAGCTTTGGCTGCCGCAGCGGCACGGGCAATTTGATTCTGCAGGCGGGATTCGTTCTGACGCATCTCGTTCAGCTTCTGCTGATCCTGCTGGATTGCAGATTCAAGGCTGGCGAGGGTTTTTTTGCGCTCGTTACGGGCGTCTTCCAGCCTGGCCTGCTGGGCTTGCTGTTCGTAAAGCAGCGTTTGCTGTTCCGTTTGCTTAGCTTCCAGGGTCGCTTTTTGTTCGTCGACTTCCGCTTTGGTTTGCTTAAGCTCTGCTATCGTCTGCTGGCGAGCCGCATTCAGATAACCAAAATAGGCTTGCAGGCGCTGTCCGCGCTGGCTCTCTTCACCGCTCAGAATTAACTGAATACCCGTATGCTGGCCCTGGCGGAATGCGGCATCAAGCTGGGCTGCCAGGTTACGCTCCTGGGTAGCCTGCTGTTTTTGCAGCTTCACGAGGGAAGCATTCATGGTTTCAATCTGGCTGTTAAGCGTAGCGAGGGTGTTTTGAGTATCGCGTAATTTACGGCTTGCCGCAGCGATTGCCTGTTCCTGCGCCTTTAACTGCGCGAGGAGCGTCGAGCGTTGCTGCTGTTGCTGGCGTACCGCCCGCTCTTTCGCGGCGATATCCTGCTGGATAGCTTTCAGGCGGGCGCTGTCGTCCGCATGGCTTGAAAACGGACATAGCAATACGCCAGCGCTAAGTACGCTGGCGTAGACCACGGGCCTGACAGAAAACCGCTTCGGCTTCATGGCCCATGTTATTGAAAAAATCGCCTTTCCCCACATGGGGAGGGATTATTCCACGATGAACAGCGGCTTGCCAGTCATCTCTTGCGGGATTTCCATGTCCATCAGGCTCAGCATGGTCGGTGCTATATCAGAAAGCTTGCCGCCTTCCACCGCTTTTACGCGGCGATCGCCGATGTAAATCAGCGGTACCGGCAGGCTGGTGTGCGCGGTGTGCGCCTGGCCTGTTGCCGGGTCGCGCATCTGCTCTGCGTTACCGTGGTCTGCGGTGATCAGCAGCTGGCCGCCTGCCTTTTCTACAGCGGAAACCACTTGTGCAATACAGTTATCCAACGCTTCAACAGCAGAAATCGCTGCTTCGTAAACGCCGGTATGACCGACCATATCACCGTTAGGATAGTTACAGATGATGGTGTCGTACTTACCGCTGCTGATGGCGGCCAGTAATTTTTCAGTCAATTCTGCAGAACTCATTTCCGGCTGCAGATCGTAAGTCGCCACTTTTGGCGAATTAATCAGCACGCGATCTTCGCCAGCAAAGGGTTCTTCAACGCCACCGTTATAGAAGAAGGTAACGTGAGCGTATTTTTCAGTTTCGGAAATGCGTAGCTGGGTTTTGTTATGCTTCGCCATCCATTCACCAAACGTGTTGCTCAGGGATGCTGGCGGATATGCACAGGCGGTTTTGATATCGGCTGCGTATTCGGTCAGCATCACGAAATCACCGAAGTTAACGACTTTTTTACGAACGAAGCCGTCAAAATCGGCGTTTACAAACGCACGGGTTATCTGGCGGGCACGGTCAGCACGGAAGTTCATGAAGATCAGCGCGTCGCCGTCATTCATTACAGCTTCTGCTTCGCCTTCGGCACGAATTACCGTTGGCTTTACAAATTCATCGTTTTCATCGCGAGCGTAAGCGTCTGCAAGTCCTGCGGCTGCGGTAGCTGCCTGATATTCGCCTTTAGCCTGGGTCATCAGATCATAAGCCAGCTCTACGCGGTCCCAACGGTTATCGCGATCCATGGCAAAGTAGCGGCCAATGATTGAGGCAACGCGGCCTTTGCCAACGGCTGCAAACTTATCGGCAAACTTTTTCAGAGAGGATTCTGCGCTGCGTGGCGGGGTATCGCGACCGTCCAGGAATGCGTGCAGATAGATAGCCTGCGCGCCGCGTTCTGCGGCCAGTTCGATCATCGCCAGAATATGTTCTTCATGGCTGTGAACGCCGCCTGCGGAAGCGAGGCCCATAATATGAACAGCTTTACCAGCCGCGACGGCTTTATCTACAGCCGCAGTCAGTACCGGGTTTGCAAAGAAAGTACGTTCTTTAATTTCAACATCCAGACGGGTCAGATCCTGATAAACAATTCGGCCAGCGCCGAGGTTTACGTGACCCACTTCGGAGTTACCCATCTGCCCGT
>DALYUA010000001.1:41712-51399 GCA_031993245.1 Buttiauxella sp.
ATTCGGCCAGCGCCGAGGTTTACGTGACCCACTTCGGAGTTACCCATCTGCCCGTCAGGCAGACCCACTTCCAGGCCTGACGCATTGATCAGAGTGTGCGGACGCTGGGCCCACAGGGTATCCATAACCGGGGTTTTAGCATTCAGAATGGCATTATCCTGCTGCTCTTCACGGTGGCCGTAACCATCCAGAATCACCAGAACCATAGGTTTTTTAGTAACCGACATTGCAAGAGCCTCTAAGTCAAAGACAACAAATTTGCGTAATTTTACTACAGACATGACAGGAAAATAGCCGCAGAAGATCAAAGAAAGCGGCCGGACCGGCAATGGTTTATCCCGGCCAGGGGCGTTTTTTTCGTAACAGCACGCAGAATCCACAATACATCATGCTGACTGGCTGTAATTGCCACAATGCGAAGGTATACTCCTTGCCTGGTTTTTTTCATATTACTTAGTCGGGAGTTATCACCCCCCATGCAAGAAATTATGCAATTCGTTGGTCGTCATCCCATACTTAGTCTGGCGTGGGTTGGTCTACTGGCCGCCGTACTTTTCATGACCTTTAAGGGATTAACCTCAAAGGTGAAAGTGATTACCCGTGGTGAAGCCACGCGTTTAATCAACAAAGAAGATGCTGTTGTGGTTGATGTGCGCCAGCGTGATGACTACCGCAAAGGCCATATCGCGAACTCGCTCAACGTGCTGGCAAGTGAAATCAAAAGCGGCAACTTTGGCGAGTTGGAAAAACACAAAGCTAAACCGGTTATCGTGGTTTGTGGCAACGGTATTTCCTCTCAGGAGTCAGCAGCGCTGCTGACGAAAGCTGGTTTCGAGCACGTAACCTTGCTTAAAGAAGGTGTTGCTGGCTGGAGCGGAGAGAACCTGCCGCTGGTTCGCGGTAAATAATCTGAACGTATTCTGAGGTAAGCCATGGCGAACATTGAAATCTACACCAAAGCGACCTGTCCTTTTTGCCACCGGGCAAAAGATTTACTCAACAGCAAAGGGGTAACTTTCCAGGAATTGCCTATTGATGGCGATGCCGTGAAACGGGAAGAGATGATCAAACGCAGTGGTCGTACAACGGTGCCGCAGATTTTTATTGATGCACAGCACATTGGCGGCTGTGATGACTTGTATGCGCTTGACGCACGTGGTGGACTCGATCCCCTGCTGTGATAGCGCGGTTTATCTGCTGTCGGTTGCGGGTGAATAAAGGACGTATTAATTTTTAAGGGTTTAAAAATGTCAGAACAAAACGATACAGAAATGGCTTTTCAGATTCAGCGCGTTTACACCAAGGATATCTCTTTTGAAGCGCCAAATGCGCCTCATGTTTTTCAGAAAGACTGGCAGCCAGAAGTTAAGCTGGATCTGGACACCGCTTCCAGCCAGCTGGCAGATGATGTGTATGAAGTTGTGCTGCGCGTAACCGTGACCGCAACGTTGGGTGAAGATACCGCTTTCCTGTGTGAAGTACAGCAGGCTGGCATCTTCTCTATCGGCGGTATCGAAGGCACGCAAATGGCGCACTGCCTGGGCGCGTACTGCCCGAACATTCTGTTCCCGTATGCGCGTGAAGCAATCACTAGCCTGGTTTCTCGTGGTACCTTCCCGCAGTTGAACCTTGCACCGGTTAACTTCGATGCGCTGTTCATGAGCTATCTGCAACAGCAATCTGGCGAAGGTACTGAAAACCATCAGGATGCCTGATGAATAGCCTTAATGCTTCAATGACTGTGATCGGTGCCGGCTCTTACGGCACCGCTCTTGCCATCACGCTGGCAAGAAATGGCCACCACGTTGTCCTGTGGGGCCACGATCCAAAACATATTGCTACCTTACAAGCCGATCGCTGTAACGTTGCATTCCTTCCTGATGTCTCCTTCCCGGACACGCTTCATCTCGAAAGCGATTTAGCCACTGCGCTCTCAGCAAGCCGCAATATTCTGGTGGTCGTGCCGAGCCATGTCTTCGGACAGGTGCTACGCCAGATTAAACCGCTGATGCGTCCAGACGCGCGCGTAGTTTGGGCAACCAAAGGTCTGGAAGCAGAAACAGGCCGCCTGTTGCAGGACGTTGCCCGTGAAGCGCTGGGGGAAAGCGTACCGCTTGCGGTTATTTCAGGGCCAACTTTTGCCAAAGAGCTTGCAGCTGGGTTACCTACGGCAATTTCTCTGGCGGCAACCGACGAAAATTTCGCGCAGGATCTTCAGCAGCTGCTGCACTGCGGCAAAAGCTTCCGCGTCTACAGCAATCCGGATTTCATCGGCGTGCAGTTAGGCGGCGCGGTGAAAAACGTCATTGCGATTGGCGCGGGAATGTCCGACGGCATCGGATTTGGTGCTAATGCACGTACCGCACTTATCACTCGCGGTCTGGCGGAAATGACTCGCCTTGGCAGCGCGCTGGGTGCCGATCCGCAAACCTTTATGGGTATGGCGGGGCTTGGCGATCTGGTGCTGACCTGTACCGATAACCAATCCCGTAACCGTCGCTTTGGCATGATGCTGGGGCAGGATATGGATGTGGATTCAGCGCAGCAGAAAATCGGCCAGGTGGTTGAAGGCTACCGCAATACGAAAGAAGTGCGGGAGTTGGCGGCTCGTTTTGGCGTCGAAATGCCAATAACAGAGGAAATTTATCAGGTATTATATTGCGGAAAAAACGCTCGCGAGGCAGCATTAACGCTGCTTGGTCGAACACGCAAGGATGAACGGAGCGGCAACTGACACAGTTGCGACTGATGGAACTACATAACCGCAATAACTGAAGCGCTCCGGTTCTCGTGCCGGACGCTGTTTTCTGTCTGGAGAGAGCAATGTCGTCTGAAGAACTGGATCTGGTGTGGAACAACATTAAAGCCGAAGCGCGAGCGCTTGCCGATTGTGAACCAATGTTGGCCAGTTTTTACCACGCAACTCTCCTCAAGCACGAAAACCTCGGTAGCGCTTTAAGCTACATGCTGGCTAATAAGCTGGCCTCACCGATTATGCCCGCTATCGCCATCCGTGAAGTTGTGGAGGAAGCCTATGCGGCAGAGCCGCAAATGATCGCTTCCGCCGCCTGTGATATTCAGGCCGTGCGTAGCCGTGACCCGGCGGTAGACAAATATTCAACGCCCTTACTTTATCTGAAAGGTTTCCACGCGCTTCAGGCCTATCGTATTGGCCACTGGTTATGGAAAGAAGGACGCCAGGCGCTGGCAATTTTTCTGCAAAACCAGGTTTCCGTATCCTTTCAGGTCGACATTCACCCGGCGGCAAAAATCGGCTGCGGGATCATGCTTGACCATGCGACGGGCATCGTAGTTGGTGAAACGGCCATCGTGGAAAACGATGTGTCGATTTTGCAGTCCGTCACACTCGGCGGGACCGGTAAAACGAGCGGCGATCGACATCCAAAAATCCGCGAAGGCGTGATGATAGGCGCCGGGGCAAAAATCCTCGGCAATATTGAAGTCGGGCGCGGCGCTAAAATTGGTGCGGGTTCCGTAGTACTTCAGCCTGTACCGCCACATACGACCGCGGCGGGCGTACCCGCGCGCATCGTCGGCAAGCCGGAAAGCGATAAACCCGCCATAGATATGGATCAGCATTTCAACGGCGCTAATAACGGCTTTGAATACGGGGACGGAATTTAACTTCTCAGTACGGCGCCAGGATAACCAAGCTGGCGCCACGCCTCATACACCACTACAGATACCGCGTTAGACAGATTCATACTGCGACTGTCCGGCATCATCGGAATACGAATTTTTTGTTCGGCAGGTAATGCGTCAAGGATGGTTGCCGGCAGGCCGCGTGTTTCCGGCCCAAATACCAGATAATCCCCATCCTGATAGCTTACCGCGCTATGCGCAGGCGTACCTTTTGTGGTTAAGGCAAACAGGCGCTGCGGATTTTCTGCTGCGAGGAATACGTCGTAACTGGCATGGCGGGTCACGGCGGTGAATTCGTGATAATCCAGGCCCGCGCGGCGCAGGCGCTTATCATCCCAGCCAAAGCCCGTCGGCTCGATAATATGCAGGCGAAAGCCAGTATTAGCGCAAAGGCGAATGATATTTCCGGTATTTGGTGGAATTTCCGGTTCAAACAACACGATATTCAGCATACGACCCCCGCAAGACAAGAGGCGCAGAATAACAAAATTTAAGGCAGGAAGGAAAAACCACGCTTTTTCCTTCCTTGTCAGCACATATAAACAGGCCCAAATGGGCCCGTCAGAAACACCTGTTAGTTACGATGATAGAGCGGCAGCCAGATAACCAGTCGCAGTCCGCCAAGCGGGCTGTCTTCGGCTTTCACCCAACCACGATGCTGCTGTACCGCCGTTTCAACGATGGCAAGCCCTAAACCGGTACCTCCTGATTCACGATCTCGCGCTTCGTCTGTCCGGTAGAACGGTCGGAAAATTTGTTCACGATCGGATGGGCTGACGCCTGGGCCATCGTCGTCGACGGTCACAGTAATCCCCTGATTATCAACAGAGAAATTCACGGCGATTTTGCTGTGCGAATAACGCAGCGCATTACGGATAATATTTTCCAGCGCGCTTTCCAGCGAGTTCGGGTTGCCGTACATCAGCCACGGGCCTGGCGGATAGGTGACTTCCAGTGATTTGCCCATCTGCTCGGCTTCAAAGGCCGCGTTATCCAACACTTCTGACCAGATCTGGTTCGCCTTCATAGTTTCGCTGGCCAGCGCGTTTTTCTGCTGATTACGGGACATCACCAGCAGATCGTTAATCATGCCATCCAGACGCTGAGCCTCGGTTTCAATGCGTTCAAGCTCTTTGCTTTCACCGCTTTTACGGCGCAGAAGGGCGGTACCAAGCTGCAGACGAGTCAGCGGGGTGCGTAATTCATGCGAGATATCCGACAGCAGTCGTTGCTGCGTGGTCATCATTCTTTCCAGCGCGGTCACCATCTGGTTGAAACTAGTGCCGGCTGCAAGAAATTCTTGCGGGCCTGCCTCCAGCTCAGGGTGCTGACGTAAATTACCCTGTGCCACCTCATCAGCTGCATTTTTCAACTTACGCGCGGGTTTTGCGAGACTCCATGCAAGCCATAAAAGCAGCGGAGAGCTGACCAACATCGTAACAATCAGCAGCAACAGCGGCCGGTCAAACAGCAGGTTGATAAAGTCGGACTGTGAGTTGCTGGCCGGGCGAATGAGATAGAGCTGATAGTTGTCTTCTCCATCGCGAACGGAAAAGGGCCCCACTAATTCAACACGGCCATACTTTTTCTTTTGCGGATGATCGGCGTTATCAGACTGGCCGATAAAGTTACGGATAATCTGCATTTCGTTGCGCTGGGCACCGATGACCCGCCCTTCGCTGGTGACGAGCAGGAGTCGCTGTCCGGGCGGGGCCCATTTATCAATGGCTCTAAACAGGCGGCGCCACCACATCAGGTCGTTAGGCGGATCGGTTTCCAGCTCCGCTTCGACATGTTGTTCAATCATGGTGCCTTGACGTTGCTCATTTTCCATCAGTTCGGTCATCTGACGCGAATCGAGTTTTGGCAGCATCAGTACCAGCATCAACACCAATGCTAACGTCAACCAGAAGATGGCAAAAATACGCGCGGTAAGGCTACTTATCATGAAGCGGACACCATCAGATATCCACGTCCACGTAACGTTTTAAACCATGGGTGCCCGTCTTTGCGATCGGGTAACTTACGGCGCAAATTGGAAATGTGCATGTCGATGGCGCGATCGAACGGCGTTAAACGCTTCCCTAACACTTCCTGGCTTAGGTGTTCACGTGAAACGACCTGACCCAAATGCTGAGCTAACAGATACAGCAAGGTAAATTCTGTACCGGTTAAATCAAGCGCCTGGCCGTCAAAGCTGGCTTCCTGGCGGCCAGGATTGAGATTTAATCCATCAACTTCCACCGTTGGTGAACCGTTGTCGCTATTTTGCTGCTGCTCGCTCCAGTGTGAACGGCGCAAAATAGCGCGTATGCGGGCTACCAGTTCACGATCGTTGAACGGTTTAGGGAGATAGTCATCTGCACCTAATTCGAGGCCAAGAACGCGGTCCAGCTCGCTTCCGCGCGCGGTAAGCATAATGACAGGGGTCTGGTGTGTCTGGCGTAGCTCTTTCAAGGTATCGATACCGTTTTTCTTTGGCATCATTACATCGAGCAATAACAGGTCAATGCTGTCGTCTAAAAGCTCTAACGCTTGTTCACCATCGTGCGCGACAAGTACGTTAAAACCTTCCATGTCGAGCAGTTCCTTTAACAGGGAAGTAAGCTCTCGGTCATCATCAACTAGCAGAATTTTATTCATTGTTAAATTACCTCCGAGGCAGAAATTACGTCATCAAGGCGCGCTAATCCATGACTTTACGTTGTTTTACACCCCCTGACGCTAGTTTGCAGCGGGAATCGTAGACTGGCTCTCGTTGAATCGCAGCACACAAGAGTTCGGGAGCAAGTGATGCGCAATGTTACCGCTGTCGTTATGGCCTCAACGCTGGCGCTCGTAACGCTGACCAGCCAGGCCGCAGGTTTATCGACCAGCGATAACTGGCACTCTGGTGAAGAACTTGCGAAGCGTAACAAAGTTCAAAGCCATATGTTTGACGGCATTAATTTAACTGAACAGCAACGCCAGCAGATGCGCGATCTGATGCAGCGTGCAAGGCATGATAGCCCACCTGTGAACGTTCGCGAAATGGAGGCCATGCATAATCTGGTCACCGCAGAAAATTTTGACGAAACGGCTGTTCGTGCCCAGGCAGAAAAAATGGCACAAGAACAGGTTGCTCGCCAGGTTGAGATGGCAAAAGTACGCAACCAAATGTACCACCTGTTAACGCCTGAGCAGCAAGCCGTTTTGCATGACAAACACCAACAGCGCATGAATCAATTTCGTGAACTGGCGGATCTGCAGCGGATGTCTTCGTTGCAGGTACTGAGTAGCAGTAGTACCCGCAGTAACCAGTAACAAACCTGTTTTCCTTGCCATAGACACCATCCCTGTCTTCCCCGCCTGACCAGGCGGGTTTTTTTTGCCTGAGGGATCGGATGAATCCGCTATACTAGCCAACATTCAATTGTTGGAGCCCCTATGAATCAACAATATGGGCAGTTAGTCAGCCGTGCGGCGATCGCTGCCACGGTGATGGCGTCGCTGTTACTTTTGATTAAAATTTTTGCCTGGTGGTATACCGGTTCGGTCAGTATTCTGGCGGCGCTGGTTGATTCACTGGTGGATATTGCCGCGTCGCTAACGAACCTTCTTGTTGTGCGCTATTCGCTGCAGCCTGCGGACGAAGAGCACACTTTCGGGCACGGTAAAGCAGAATCACTGGCGGCGCTGGCGCAAAGCATGTTTATTTCAGGTTCGGCGCTGTTCCTGTTCTTAACCGGGATCCAGCACCTGGCTGCCCCGGAACCGATGAAACAGCCGCTTGTGGGTATCGTGGTCACCGTCATCGCGCTAATCAGCACCTTAATCCTCGTGACTTTTCAGCGTTGGGTGGTGCGAAAAACGCAAAGTCAGGCCGTTCGGGCGGATATGCTTCATTATCAGTCTGATGTTATGATGAACGGCGCGATTCTCATTGCGCTTGCGTTATCCTGGTATGGCTGGCATCGCGCTGATGCATTATTTGCCCTGGGAATAGGCGTCTATATTTTGTATAACGCGATTCGCATGGGCCATGAGGCCGTGCAGTCTCTTTTAGACCGCGCGTTACCGGATACTGAGCATCAGGCCATTATCCGTATCGTTACCTCATGGCCGGGCGTCAGAGGAGCGCACGATTTACGTACGCGGCAGTCAGGGCCGACCCGCTTTATTCAGCTTCATATCGAAATGGAAGACAATTTACCGCTGGTTCAGGCGCATATTATCGCTGAACAAGTAGAACAGGCGATCCTGCACCATTTCCCTGGGTCTGATGTGATCATTCACCAGGATCCCTGTTCGGTCGTTCCGTCGGAGCGGCAAGGGCATTTTGAGCTTTAGTTTTTCGTTTAGTAAAGCAGACATGGGCGGCATTTTATGGGTACATTACCGCCGTTTGGCCTGACCTGAATCAATTCAGCTGGAAGCGGTTGTTATACTATTTGCAGCAGAGTCGAAGCCTCGGTTTGCCCGCGGGCTGTTTCCGGCAACAGGATTAATTTTGCATTCAAAGTTCAGAGGTAGTCATGATCAAAAAAATTGGTGTGTTGACGAGTGGCGGTGATGCGCCGGGCATGAACGCCGCGATTCGTGGTGTAGTTCGTGCGGCATTATCCGAAGGTCTGGAAGTAGCTGGTATTTATGATGGCTATCTCGGTTTATATGAAGATCGCATGATCAACCTGGACCGCTACAGCGTGTCCGATATGATCAACCGTGGTGGCACCTTCCTGGGCTCCGCTCGTTTTCCGGAATTCCGCGAAGATCACGTTCGCGGCGTGGCTATTGAGAACATGAAAAAGCGTGGCATCGACGCGCTGGTTGTTATCGGTGGTGACGGCTCCTATATGGGTGCCAAGCGCCTGACTGAGATGGGTTTCCCATGCATCGGTCTGCCGGGAACTATCGACAACGACGTAGCGGGTACTGACTACACCATCGGTTATTTCACCGCGCTGGAAACCGTTGTTGAAGCGATTGACCGCCTGCGTGACACCTCTTCTTCCCATCAGCGTATCTCCATCGTTGAAGTGATGGGCCGCTACTGTGGCGACCTGACCCTGGCGGCGGCTATCGCCGGCGGCTGTGAGTTTATCGTCCTGCCGGAAGTTGAGTTCAGCCAGGAAGACCTGGTGGCAGAAATCAAAGCCGGTATTGCGAAAGGCAAAAAACACGCCATCGTAGCCATCACCGAGCACATCTGTGATATCGATGAGCTGGCAAACTATATCGAAACCGAAACCGGTCGTGAAACCCGCGCAACCGTGCTGGGCCATATCCAGCGCGGCGGTTCACCGGTCGCCTATGACCGTATCCTGGCTTCCCGTATGGGCGCTTATGCCATTGAACTGCTGCTACAGGGCTACGGCGGTCGCTGCGTAGGTATTCAGAACGAGAAAATGGTTCACCACGATATTATTGATGCTATCGAGAACATGAAACGTCCGTTCAAAGGTGACTGGCTGGACTGTGCCAAAAAGCTGTATTGATTTCGACTGCAAAACGAGCCGGGGAAACCCGGCTTTTTTATGCCTTAGTATATTTCCAATAAGTATAACCAATCTTTTTTTATTCTTTAATGAATGGATAAGTTTCTGGCAGGCTGAGTTCATCAGACTACATATAAGAGAGCACATGATGAACAAGTGGGGAGTAGGATTAACTTTACTTTTGGCCTCTGGCAGCGTTCTGGCTAAAGACGTTCAACTACTTAACGTCTCTTACGATCCGACGCGTGAACTGTACGAAGAGTACAACAAGGCTTTCAGCGCGCACTGGAAGCAGCAAACCGGCGACAATGTGGTGGTGCGTCAGTCTCACGGCGGCTCAGGTAAACAAGCGACTTCAGTGATCAATGGCATTGAAGCAGACGTTGTTACCCTTGCTCTGGCTTACGATGTCGATGCCATTGCTGAGCGTGGCCGCATTGATAAAAACTGGATCAAACGTCTGCCGGAT
Source organism: Buttiauxella sp. (assembly GCA_031993245.1). GTDB lineage: Bacteria > Pseudomonadota > Gammaproteobacteria > Enterobacterales > Enterobacteriaceae > Dryocola. Next base: position 51,322 of record DALYUA010000001.1, read on the forward strand.
AACTCTGCGCCGTACACCTCCACCATCGTGTTCCTGGTGCGCAAAGGTAACCCGAAACAGATTCATGACTGGAACGAT
>DALYUA010000002.1:0-9232 GCA_031993245.1 Buttiauxella sp.
TCTGGCGGCAAATAATGTCGCCACGATATTAAGTAAATCTATCTCTTCACGGGGAGCAGGTAGCATCCGATAGGGAGAAGCATTTTCTAACTGACTGGATTTTACTTCAATAGAAGACATAACTGGCCGCTTAAAGGTTGGTTGAAAAATGAACGAAATTAAATGCCGGGCACGAAAAAGAGAGTCGTGCGGCGTGCGCAGGATAAACAAGAGGGGGGTTGTTTTTTAAACCGGAGGTATGCAGCACACCTTTTCCTTGTGAATATCACTGTTAAATGTAACGCATTGCCATGACAGAAATTTTGCTACGCAACCGCTGCTGCGCTCACTCTTACAAATACTTAAGGTTGATTAAAGTTCCTTAAAGGAACACCCATTATTCCTAAGATTACTCTCAAAAACAACTACCATCTCTTGCAGGTTCGCACCTGACTTTTATTCAAGAAATGGATTCGCTTCAGGGCGAAATCCTCACCCACTTCAAATAATCGAAACAGCGTTTCGACTCTGATCACATTTCCGTCATTTATAGAATGACGCGGTTACAAATAGTAATAAGATGAATTAAAACGCTGTTTTATAAATCAGGAACCATGGTTTGTAAGTTAATAAAACTCACCGAGCCAGCCAGAATCAAGGGCGATAAACATAAGATTAACCTCTTGAAATAAAAAATTTATTTCAAGAAACGGAAGAGGCGTTGCAGGGAACCATTAACGCTTCGCATTCTCGGCCCAGGAAACGATGCGTTTTCACAACGAATTTATAACAACTGTTTTTAAACCATTGACTGCCAGGTAGGTACGTATGAATGAAAACAAGATGTTGGGACTGGCGTGGATATCGCCCTATATAATAGGGCTGCTTGTCTTTACCGCCTTCCCGTTTGTTTCATCTTTCTTCCTCAGTTTTACCGAGTATGACTTGATGAATCCGCCGGTTTTCACCGGTATTGAAAACTATCGCTACATGTTGACGGAAGATTCACTCTTCTGGAAATCAATGGGCGTGACCTTCGCGTACGTTTTTTTAACCATCCCTTTGAAGCTAGCCTTTGCCCTCGGCATCGCATTTGTTCTTAACTTTAAGCTGCGCGGAATAGGCTTCTTCCGTACCGCTTATTACATCCCTTCTATTCTCGGCAGCTCCGTGGCTATCGCCGTTCTGTGGCGCGCTTTGTTTGCCATCGATGGGCTGCTGAATAGCTTTATTGGCGTGTTCGGTTTAGATCCGGTGAACTGGCTGGGCGAGCCGTCTCTGGCGCTGATGTCCGTAACGCTATTGCGCGTATGGCAGTTTGGCTCGGCAATGGTCATCTTCCTTGCCGCGCTGCAAAACGTGCCGCAGTCCCAGTACGAAGCGGCGATGATCGACGGAGCGTCCAAATGGCAGATGTTCACGAAAGTGACCGTGCCGCTGATTACGCCGGTCATCTTCTTCAACTTCATTATGCAGACGACTCAGGCATTCCAGGAGTTTACCGCGCCATACATCATTACCGGCGGCGGACCGACTCACTATACCTATCTGTTCTCGCTCTACATCTACGACACGGCGTTTAAATACTTCGATATGGGTTACGGCGCAGCGCTGGCATGGGTGCTGTTCCTGGTCGTGGCGGTCTTTGCCTCCATAGCCTTTAAGTCATCGAAATACTGGGTGTTCTACTCTGCCGATAAGGGAGGCAAAAATGGCTGATATTCAACCAAGCCAGTTACCGGCAAGCAGCGCTAGCGATCTTGCTGAACAGGAAGTCCAGCGCACTTTGCGTCGTGAAAAAATTAGCCGTGCAATCCGCTACGTCATTTTACTCGCGGTCGGTTTGCTGATGCTTTATCCGCTGGTGTGGATGTTCTCGGCATCGTTTAAGCCAAACCACGAGATCTTTACCACGCTCGGCCTGTGGCCCGCGCACCCCACCAGCGACGGCTTCGTCAACGGCTGGAAAACCGGCACCGAATATACCTTCGGGCACTATATGTGGAACACCTTCCAGTATGTGATTCCGAAAGTGATTTTAACCATTATCTCTTCAACGATTGTCGCTTACGGCTTTGCCCGCTTTGAGATCCCGTTTAAGAAGTTTTGGTTCGCCACGTTGATTACCACAATGCTGCTGCCGAGCACGGTGCTGTTAATTCCTCAGTACCTGATGTTCCGCGAAATGGGCATGCTCAACAGCTATCTGCCGCTCTATTTACCGCTGGCATTCGCAACGCAGGGATTCTTTGTCTTCATGCTGATCCAGTTCCTGCGCGGCGTGCCGCGCGATATGGAAGAAGCCGCTCAGATTGACGGCTGTAACTCCTTCCAGGTGCTGTGGTACGTGGTGGTGCCGATTCTGAAACCGGCCATTATCTCCGTGGCCCTGTTCCAGTTCATGTGGTCAATGAACGACTTTATCGGGCCGCTGATTTACGTCTACAGCGTGGACAAATACCCGATTGCCCTGGCGCTTAAAATGTCTATCGATGTGACCGAGGGGGCGCCATGGAACGAAATTCTGGCAATGGCGAGCATCTCCATTCTGCCGTCAATCATCATCTTCTTCCTGGCTCAACGCTACTTTGTACAGGGCGTGACCAGCAGTGGAATTAAAGGTTAAGTGAGGGAATATTATGGCTGAAGTCATTTTCAACAAATTGCAAAAAGTGTACTCCAACGGCTTCCAGGCAGTTCACGGCATTGACCTGACCATTGCTGATGGCGAATTCATGGTTATCGTCGGTCCGTCTGGCTGCGCGAAATCAACCACCCTGCGTATGCTGGCCGGTCTTGAGACCATCAGCGGCGGCGAAGTAAGAATTGGCGAACGCGTGGTAAACAACCTTGCCCCCAAATCTCGCGGTATCGCGATGGTGTTCCAGAACTACGCGCTTTATCCACACATGACCGTTCGCGAAAACCTCGCCTTCGGCCTGAAGCTCTCAAAAATGCCGAAGGATCAAATCACCGCGCAGGTCAATGAAGCGGCGAAAATCCTTGAGCTTGATGAGCTGATGGAAAGGCTCCCGCGCCAGCTTTCCGGCGGCCAGGCGCAACGTGTGGCCGTTGGCCGTGCCATTGTGAAAAAGCCAGACGTGTTCCTGTTCGATGAGCCGCTGTCTAACCTGGATGCGAAACTGCGTGCTTCGATGCGCATTCGTATCTCCGACCTGCACAAGCAGCTCAAGAAGAGCGGCAAACCAGCGACCACCGTTTATGTCACCCACGATCAGACCGAAGCGATGACGATGGGAGACCGTATCTGCGTGATGAAACTGGGCCACATCATGCAGGTCGATACGCCAGATAACCTCTATCACTTCCCAAAAAATATGTTTGTGGCGGGCTTCATTGGCGCGCCGGAAATGAACATCAGGCCGAGCAAGCTGATTGAAAAAGAGGGGCGTCTGCAAATCAGCGTTGGCAAGGATACGCTTGCGCTGAACGCGCGTCAGCAGGAGCGCTGTGCCGCTTATAAAGATCGGGACGTGTTCTTCGGCATCCGTCCTGAGTTCATTTCAGTCTCTGATGAGCCGTTCGCTGAAAGCCATTCCAGCGGTGAGATGGTTCGCGTGGAGAACATGGGTCATGAATTCTTCGTCTACCTGAAGGTAGACGATTTTGAAATGACCTGTCGCATTCCTTCCGATGTAGCTAAGCCGATGATTCAAAAAGGCCTTCATCGGAAGGTGTATTTCAAGTTTGACATGGAAAAATGTCATATTTTTGACGCTAAAACAGAACAAAACATCTCTCTTTGAGCGAGCCTCTATAATGAAAAAATTAGTGTTGAGTACCCTGATAACCTCTACTTTAGTGATGGCTGCCGGTTCCGCTTTTGCTGACGAGCAGGTCGATTTACGTATGTCCTGGTGGGGCGGCAACGGCCGTCATCAGGTCACGTTAAAAGCGCTGGAGGAGTTCCATAAGCAGCACCCGAACATTAACGTTAAGTCAGAGTACACCGGCTGGGACGGTCACCTTTCCCGTCTGACCACCCAGATTGCGGGCGGCACAGAGCCGGACGTGATGCAGACCAACTGGAACTGGCTGCCGATCTTCTCGAAAACCGGCACCGGCTTCTACGATCTGAATACCGTAAGCGGCGATTTGGATCTTACGCAGTTTGATCCAAAAGAGCTGCAGTCCACTACCGTCAACGGCAAGCTGAACGGGATCCCGGTTTCCGTCACCGCCCGCGTATTCTATTTCAATGATGAAACCTGGAAAAAAGCGGGCGTGGAATACCCGAAAACCTGGGATGAGTTGATGGCCGCCGGAAAAACCTTCGAAGCTAAACTGGGCAAACAATACTATCCGGTGGTGCTGGAGCATCAGGACACGCTGGCGCTGCTGCGCTCGTATATGGTGCAAAAATACAACATCAGTGAAGTGGACCTTGCCGGTAAGAAATTTGCTTACAGCAAAGAGCAGTGGGTTGAGTTCTTTAGCATGTACAAAAAGCTCATCGACAGCCACGTCATGCCGGATACCAAATATTACGCCTCGTTTGGTAAGAGCAATATGTACGAAATGAAGCCGTGGATTCAGGGCGAGTGGGCCGGTACTTACATGTGGAACTCAACCATTACCAAGTATTCGGACAACCTGCAGCCACCGGCGAAGCTTGAGCTGGGCGCTTACCCAATGCTGCCTGACGCCAAAGACGCCGGTTTGTTCTTTAAACCGGCGCAGATGTTCTCTATCAGTAAAACCACTAAGCATCCGAAGGAATCAGCCCAGCTGATTAACTTCCTGCTCAATAGCAAAGAAGGCGTGCAGGCGCTGGGCCTGGAGCGTGGCGTGCCGTTAAGCAAAGCGGCTGTGGCACAGCTTACGGCCGATGGCGTTATTGAAGAGCACGATCCGGCGGTTGCGGGCCTGAAGCTGGCCCAGTCTCTGCCAAATCATCTGACAACCTCACCGTACTTTGACGATCCGCAGATCGTTTCTCTGTTCGGTACATCCCTGCAGTACATCGACTACGGCCAGAAAACCGTGGAAGAAACGGCGGCAGATTTCGAGCGTCAGGGTAACCGTATACTTAAACGCGCCATGCGCTAAGTACTCCTCAGCTCACGAGTACCCGCACCATACCCTGCCCTGCTTGCGTGGCGGGGTATTTTTTTAAAGATAAGGAACTTCGTCATGGCTAAAGGTAAAAAAATACAGCTTTCCTTCCGCTCGCGACGCGATAAAGAAACCGGAGCCGAAGTATTACGCTTAACCCCGCCGCATGTGATCTGCCATCGTAACTACTTCTATCAAAAATGTTTCAGCAACGACGGGCAGCAGCTAATTTTTGGCGGCGCGTTTGAGGGACACTGGAACTATTATTTGCTCGATCTTAATAAACAGATCGCTACCCAGGTAACCGAAGGCAGCGGCGATAATACTTTCGGCGGTTTTTTATCCGCGGACGATAAGGCCCTGTGGTATGTGAAAAACAACCGTGAGCTCAGGCGCGTCGATCTGCAATCGCTTGAAGAAAATAGTGTTTATGAAGTGGACGCTGAATGGGTTGCCTATGGCACCTGGGTGGCGAATTCAGACGCTACAAAGCTTGTGGGCATTGAGATTAAAAAAAGCGACTGGTCACCGCTCACCGACTGGCAAAAATTCCGCGACTTCTACTTCACTAATCCGGAGTGCCGCCTGATTCGCATCGACCTGCAAACCGGCGAGCAGGAGACAATTCTGCAGGAAAAACGCTGGCTGGGGCATCCGATTTACCGTCCTTTTGATGATGAAACCGTCGCTTTCTGCCACGAAGGGCCGCGCGATGCCATCGACGCGCGCATGTGGCTTATCAACCAGAACGGCAACAACCTGCGCAAAGTACGTCAGCATGAAGAGGGTGAAAGCTTTACCCATGAATTCTGGGTGCCGGACGGCTCTGCGCTTTACTACGTGGCGTATAAAGAAGGATCCGCGCATCGCTATCTGTGCAGCGCCGATCCCCGGACGCTTGAAAACCGTCAGCTAAGAACCATTCCGCCCTGCTCGCACCTGATGAGCAATCACGATGGCTCCCTTGTTGTCGGTGACGGTGCCCAGCATAAAACGGGAAATATCGATCTTAACGATCCGTTTATCTGGGTATTCGATCTGCACAAAGGCACGCAAAAAGCGGTATGCCAGCACAATACATCGTGGAAGGTATTAGATGGCGATCGACAGGTAACTCATCCGCATCCGTCGTTCTCGCCGGATAACCAATGGGTGTTGTTTACGTCTGATGAAGAAGGGATGCCTGCGCTTTATCTGGCGAGGGTTTAAGAATAACGGCGGATGGCGCTTACGCTTATCCGCCCTACGACAGAAGTAGTTTTACAGGTCAGATGAGCGCAAGCGCCATCTGACAGTATGTTAACGTGCCAGCCAGCCGCCATCTACGGCTACGGTATAACCGTTGATGTAGTCAGAAGCGCCGGAAGCCAGGAACACAATCGGCCCCATCAGATCGTCCGGCAATCCCCAGCGGCCCGCCGGGATACGGTCCAGGATCTCACTGCTACGCTGTTCATCAGCGCGCAGCTGCTGGGTATTGTTGGTCGCCATGTAGCCCGGAGCGATAGCGTTCACGTTAATGCCATGTTTTGCCCACTCGTTCGCCAGCAGGCGGGTCACGCCCATCACCGCGCTTTTCGAGGCGGTGTAAGAAGGCACCCGAATCCCGCCCTGGAAGGAGAGCATGGAGGCGATATTGACGATTTTGCCGCCGTTGCCTTGGGCAATGAAGTGCTTCGCCGCAGCCTGCGACATAAAGAACACGCTCTTGATATTTATGTTCATTACGTCGTCCCAGTTTTGCTCGCTGAACTCAATAGCGTCTTCACGACGAATCAGCCCCGCGTTGTTCACCAGGATATCAATATGACCAAACTCGGCCACCGCGCTATCCAGCAGGGCTGGAATACCGTCAATCTTGCGCAGATCGGCTGTGAGGCTCAGAAAACGGCGGCCCAGCGCAGTGACGCGTTCGATGGTTTCCGTTGGCTCAACGATGTTGATACCCACAATGTCACAGCCAGCCTGCGCAAGCCCGAGAGCCATGCCCTGGCCCAGGCCAGTATCACAACCGGTCACAACCGCAACTTTGCCCTGTAGGGAGAATGAATCCAGAATCATGTAGCTTTCCTTTTATTCAAGCCTGCGCCAGCAGGCGTTTCTGGAAAAATATTGTTCACGCAATAAATGCATCTTCACACGAAGATCTTTAGGTGAAAACACTGTTCCGTAATCTTTGATGCTTCCATACTAATCCCGTTAAAACTCTATTTCAATTATATTTAAAACATCGTTTCAATTTTAAAGAGTTATTCTCTTAATTTGATGATGGGATCACGGTTAGTCGCGAAAATCCCCGTTTCAAGCCTGAGAAGCTGCGGATCTTCTGCTTTTTGCGTTACCGTTTAGTGAAAGCAATCACACATATTGAAACGATGTTTTGATAAATTATGACCATCTGTTCGAGCTTTTAGAACTATCTGTAGATACGAATTATTATTCGAAGGAGAGCAACATGGCTAAAGGTATGCGGGTACAGCTGGTTTACGAAGTAAGCCAGGATCCGGACACGGGCGTTGAAGTCATCCGCTTAACCCCGCCGGAAGTAACTTGTCATCGTAATTACTTCTATCAAAAGTGCTTTACCAACGACGGCGGCAGACTCCTGTTCGCGGGCGAATTTGACGGTAACTGGAACTACTATCTGCTCGACATCGCCAAACGTGAAGCGGTGCAGCTTACTGAAGGGAGCGGCGATAACACTTTTGGCGGCTTCCTATCCCCGGATGATAAATCCCTCTATTACGTAAAGAACGAACGCACCCTGCTGGAAGTGAACCTAAGCACGCTGGCTGAACGCGAAGTTTATCGCGTGCCGGACGACTGGGTAGGTTACGGTACCTGGGTTGCCAACAGCGACTGCACCAAACTGGTCGGTATCGAAATCGCTAAAAGCGACTGGGTGCCGTTGAACGACTGGAAAATTTTCCACGACTTCTTCCATAAGGGACCAAACTGCCGCCTGCTGCGCGTCGATTTGCAAACCGGGGAAAGCGCGGTGATTCACCAGGAGAAAAACTGGCTGGGCCATCCGATTTACCGTCCGTTCGATGACAGTACGGTTGCCTTCTGCCACGAAGGCCCGCACGACCTGGTCGATGCGCGAATGTGGATGGTCAACGAAGACGGTAGCAACGTACGTAAGGTCAAAGAGCACGCCGATGGTGAAAGCTGCACCCACGAATTCTGGGTACCGAACGGCTCGTCTTTAATGTACGTTTCCTACCTGAAGGGCCAGCAGGGCCGCACTATTTATAGCTATAACCCGGATAGCGGCGTGAACGAAGCCGTAATGCAGATGCCCGCCTGTTCGCACCTGATGAGCAATTTCGACGGCAGCCTGTTGGTTGGTGACGGTTCGGGCACGCCGGTTGATGTCAAAGACACCAGCGGTTACACCATCGATAACGACCCGTATCTCTATGCCTTTGACGTGGCGAAAAAAGCATACTTCCGCGTCGCGCGTCACGATACCTCCTGGGCCACCTTCGCAAACAGCCGCCAGGTCACGCACCCGCATCCCTCTTTCACCCCGGACGACAGCGCAATTCTGTTCAGCTCGGACAAAGACGGCAAACCGGCGCTCTATATCGCCAGAATGCCAGTTAACCCGGAGCTGATTACTGCCCGATAAGTTGAGTGTCCTGTCCCTGATTTTGCCCTCTCTCGCGGAGGGCTTTTTTATGCTGAAAAAACCCAACAAAAAACCCCCGCTGACTGCTCGGGGGCCGGAGAGGTAATAAATACAGAAGATACTTCAGATACAGAGCGGCAAGTTAGAAAGAATAGGCAACGCCGACGCGGTAGCGGGTCTGGCGTTCGTCAGTGGATTTGCTGCCGCTCACGTTGCCTACTTCAGCATACGGCGCCCAGTTCTTATCCCACTTATAGGCCAGCTTCACGTTGTATTCCTGGGAATCTTTATCATTATTAGAACGGATCTGGTGATCGCTTTTCGCGTACACATAGTTCAGCTCGGTACGCCAGTCGCCAAAGACGAAACCAGCCCAGGCATCGCCGCGATTAACTTTGTCATCTTCTTTATTGGCGTTGTTCGGGTTACGGGTATATTCGAAACGGTAACGAGCCGCAACATAGAAGCCGTTATCGAAACTGTACTGCGCATGCAGGTTTGGTTTCCAGATAGTACGGCTGTCATTACTTTCAACCGTCAACG
>DALYUA010000002.1:9242-31091 GCA_031993245.1 Buttiauxella sp.
CGCAGGCGTAAGGGCAATGTTCGGCGTCGCTTTCCAGCGCCAGCTCACCTGATCTTCATGGCCGTTACCGACTAAATCCGCAAAAGGCTGATCCTGATCGGTACCACCAGACTTCCATTTGGCTTCAACGCTAAAACCTAATCCGTTATCAAAACGATGGGACACCGCGACACGGTCAGCATTAATGCCGGAATCAATATATTCATGACGTAAATCAACAGTAACCGCCTGCGCAGCAATACTGGTACCACAGAGGATAGCTACAGCCAGAGTTTTCTCAAACATAATCGAATCCTTCATTGAAATATTGTTTCATTATTATGAAATTGCATTTTATTTTTAAAAGAACGATATTTTAGTGATCAAGATCGTAAATATTTATGTCTGAATTTTTCTTGCCGGGCTTCGTGACAGCCATCAACAAAGCTGATATTTAAACGCTATAAACAGCGGGTTACATCACATAAATAAATTAGCAACCATAATCAAAACAATATTTCAACTTCTGTTTTAGCTGTTTTAACGGAGTTTGTTTCAGGCATCAGATGAGGTGAAAGGCATACAGGCGGTGAGGGGCGGTGCAAATAAAAAGGCGCTTTCCGGGGAACAGAAAGCGCCTGAGAAGGGGCAATAACTAAAAAATTAATCAGTCACGTTCGATGGCCAGCGCCACACCCTGCCCGCCGCCGATGCATAACGTCGCCAGGCCTTTTTTCGCATCACGCTTGACCATCTCATGCACCAGCGAAACCAAAATCCGGCAGCCGGACGCGCCAATCGGATGGCCAAGCGCTATCGCTCCGCCGTTGACGTTCACTTTGCGTTCGTCCCATTCCAGCATTTTGCCTACGGAAAGCGTCTGCGCCGCAAAGGCCTCGTTCGCCTCGATCAAATCCAACTCTTCCAGCGACCAGCCCGCACGTTCAAGGCAGCGCCGCGTGGCCGTAACTGGCGCGATCCCCATCAGCGCAGGATCGACGCCGACGCTTGCGAAGGCGCGGATGCGTGCCAGCACCGGCAGATTCAGCTCTTCCGCTTTTGCCGCGCTCATCATCAGCACCGCTGCGGCACCATCATTAATAGATGAAGCATTGCCGGCGGTAACGCTACCTTCGACCTCAAAGGCCGGAATAAGCGACGCCAGCGCTTCGGCGCTGGCGTCGGTGCGTGGCTGTTCATCGGTATCGACAAGGAAAGTCTCACCTTCACGCATCTCTACGGCAACCGGGACAATCTCATCTCTGAACCGCCCTGCATCAATAGCCGCCCGGGCTTTTTGCTGCGAAGCGAGCGCGAAGGCATCCTGGCTTTCGCGACTTATGCCATATTCACGGGCGAGATTTTCTGCCGTCACGCCCATATGGTAATCGTTAAACGCATCCCACAGGCCATCGTGAACCAGGCTGTCGATAAGCTGACTGTTGCCCAGCGCCGCGCCGGTTCGGCTGTTGGCTAATACATGCGGGGCGCGGCTCATATTTTCCTGACCGCCGGCGATAACCACATCCGCTTCACCGCACTGAATAGCCTGGGTGGCGAGATGCAGCGCTTTTAAGCCGGAGCCGCAGACATCATTGATGGTAATGGCCGAGACGGACCAGGGCAGACCGCTGTTTAGCGCCGTTTGTCGCGCCGGGTTTTGCCCAGCTCCGGCGGTTAAAACCTGGCCCAGTATTACCTCATCGATCTCCTGCTCACTCACGCCGCTACGCTCAAGCAGCGCTTTTACCACCGCACTGCCTAGCTCTGCCGCGCTGCGTGGGGAAAGCGCTCCCTGGAAGCAGCCAATCGGGGTTCGGGCTGCCCCAACAATCACCACATCTTTCATCGTATCTCCGCAACGCGTCCGCCTGACCCTGAGTGCGCATATCATGAGTTAATATCAATTATTTGTTAATTTCGATTTTGCAGATCGTTATATTCCTGCGGATATTTCTTCACAACCGGTGAACATCATCACAATTTAATAACGGTAGGGATCAACACGGTGAAATGTGGTCGGTAGAAAGAAGGAGAAAACTTATCTGTAAAACGCAGACAATCCTCCTGGGTAATAGCCAGCAGGTTGATTGAGGATAACGATAGCGGGGCTCAGCTAGCGCAGTCGTTATTTTTACTGAGATCTGTGGCCCGCCGGGCTGAGCTGGAACAGCGGTACCGTTTGCAACAGCTCAAGGCCCTGAGCGTTGACTTTATGTGTTATTCGGAATGCTTCCTCGACAAAAGTAGCGTTCTGCTGCGTCGCCAGATCCATCTCACTGCGAAGTTAAACCGCTTCGTATCAAGGTAACTGACACCATGCGGAAAATCGTAAAGATGCGGAGAGGAACAAGCCATGATGCCAGTTAAGACGGATTTCATCTTTAGCAAGGGCAACGCCGTAACCCGTAACACCTTACTCACTGAGTTTGCAAAGTTGGGTCGTAGGGCTGGTTTTTCTAACGTGGGTTGCCATGCGCCACGCAAGAGCAAGGGCAGAATTATGTTCTCCGCAGGTGTACCGATCGAGCAGATAGCCCACCGTCTGGGCCACGCTGATCCACGGTCAACACTCTTTTACATCGGATACATGCAGGAAGCAGGCGACGAATTGACAGAAGGGTTTAGCCTTGAGATCTAAATACCTGGTGCTCGTGCTGTGCAACGCGAGCAACGCGAGCAACGGTAGAATCTTCCGAGTGCCAGCGATGACAGGAAGTCAGCTACCTTTGCTTATGGTGGCTACAGGCTTTGAGAGGATAAGACGAGGGCGCGCAATGCCCCCTTTCTATTGGTTATGCTCTTACGTTCCAATCATCTGTATACTGCACATTACCATCTACATAACGCCAGGTGATTTTGTCGTACATCAAAGAAACTGATTCCATGTGATTGATCTGCGAGTTGCCCGACATTTTAGCGTTTGGCATTCCTAGGTTAACGCCTGTGATTTTCACGCCCTCAATCGTCATAATAAAGTAGCATTCCTCTTGCCCTGCATGGTTGATGCGATACCAACGGATTTCCGCGCTTTTCAGCGTCTGACCAGTTGCAACAGCTTTGTAAAGATACGGGCTGGAGCTATCAAACTCTTTTTCAATCATCATCGGAGTGTGTGATCGCTTGCCAGTGATCTTACCGTTGGCACTGTCTACCGGAATGTTCAGACCGTGGCTAAAACCAACAATCTCAATGCTACCCTCACGATCCTGAACATCTACCGATCCTTTAATATCAGCGCCGCCGTCGTCTTTAAGCCACATGTAAGCCGGAATAGGCATATTACAAACTCCTTTTGATTGTGATTTTCTTCGTGATGAACCAGTAGCAAGCAATCGTTAATAACAGGTTAAAACCCACAATCGCCGCCATAGTGAAAGCTGAATATGTCTCCCCATCAGGGAAGGCAGAGCGATAAGGTAGGAAACGGAACAACACCCAAAACAGGAATGTGAAACCGAAGATTTTCGCAAACCGTCGCAGCGTGGACACAGTCCACTGTTTCGTAAGTCCAGAAAGTAGTTCTTTGCGTATAATCGCGTTGTAAGCGGTGATAATCGCGCTCATGATTGGAACGCTGATCAAGGTGTTGATCAGGATGCCAAAGTAATCACGTAGAGATTCCCACACTTCCAGATCAGGCTCACCCAATATGAAACGGGTAGTTTTACTGGCGCACTGAAAATCGAACAGCCCTGTGATTGAGTCAACTAAACCATCATAGGGAACCACTTTAGCAACAATCAGCATAACTACAGCGAACAGCGCTATTTTGATCAACAAGCTAAGGGCATGTTTTGCCATTGACGATCGCCTCAATCGTGCCGTATGCCTTGAGTTTCCTCATACAAGGAACATCCATTTTCTGAGTTCGCAGAAGAGCGTTGCGTAGCATGGCAAAATCTGAATCGTGCGGAAGGGTGATACAACCTTCTGAGAGAACGCCAGGGTGCAAACGGAAGTTACCGCGTTTAACACTCTCTATCCATGTGTAATCGTCGATACCCCAATCATCCCGCCATAGTGCAAACCATTCCGAATGTTTGAATGTTGCGCCGCTGGCAAAGTGATTATAGATGTCTCTGACACCTGCATTTACTTGTGATCTGAGTCCACCCTCTGGACGGTCAACAATCCAATATTTACCCGCTGGCACTGGCCCTTTTTCAGGGATTTTTCCGCAAGCCCCACGGTTACGGTATGCACCATCACCAGAGAACGCTAAAAACGTACCCACACCAGGGAAAGATAACGGAGAGTAATGCGCATCATTGATTACAAACTTTCCATGTAAAGCCACAGATAATTCCTTTATCTTTAATAATTTGCTCGCTTATCGTACACCTCCTCAATCGGGCAGGGGAAAGAATTTTTCCGAAAAACGTCTGATTTTAGACAATAGAAGCCAATAAGCCTCGTTGGTGATACAGACACAAGCGGAGCCTTAAGGCGACTTCATCAGTTGGCAGAGGGATCACATCTTATGAGCATAACCGTGTACCTTGCGGAGTATGGCTGAAACGCTGTTAAAGCTTGTATGTGGTGTGCAAGTACCCATTGTTTACGCAGCCACAAGGCCGCACATCGGGCTTAAATGCGTGTGATCAATCTGGTGTGAGAGACAACGCCTGGATCAGGCTTTTCCTTCACGTTTTGCTATCGCGGAGTGAGAGTTCAACTGCCGCCGCCGAATAATTATGCCCTTACTTCAATAATAACTATCCGTGACAACTAACAGCGTACCTCTTGTTGGTAAATCATCGTTCAATGGCAGAACGATCAAGATAACTTAACTAAAGTAGCCTGTTGATGGGTAAAGGATTTTTAACGAGATTTTGCCACAAAAAGAGAGGTCTGGAGCGGGTGAAGGGAATCGAACCCTCGTATGCAGCTTGGGAAGCTGCCGTTCTACCATTGAACTACACCCGCTTTTTGAGAAGCCCCGGCATTATAACTCTCCGGAATAAGGTGACAAGAGGAAATTCTGCTAAGTGCTGGTATTTTAAACGGTTGCTTACGCATGGCTTAGCAGGAGGGCTTGCTGCCCTGCGGCGGTAAATATCGCTGCGGATCCAGTGCCGTAGCGCGATAACGGATCTGGAAATGCAGATTCACCGAGTTAGAGCCGCTGCTACCCATAGTGGCAATTTTCTGCCCTGCCCTCACCTTTTGCCCGTTATTTACCAGCGTGGTGTCGTTATGGGCATAGGCGGTAATGTAGTCTTCGCTGTGTTTAATCATTACCAGGTTGCCGTAACCCCTTAGCTGATTGCCAACGTAAACCACCGTGCCTGCTGCGGATGCATAGACCGGTTGCCCGCGAGAGCCGGCAATATCAATCCCTTTATTCCCGCCATCGCTACTGGAGAACGGCTCGATGATTTTGCCGCTGGTTGGCCAGCGCCAGCATCTTGAACCTACCGGAGGAGCCGCGACTTTTGCCACGCTTGTGTTGCGGGTGGCCGTAGAACGGGATTTGCTGGTTTTCGCGACGGCTGTTTTATTCTTTGAGGTGCTGCCGCTACTGCGTTTTACGCGGATTTTTTGCCCGATTTCAAGCGTATAAGGAGCGGATATGCCGTTAAGACGCGCCAGTTCACCGACGCTTGAGCCCGTCATGCGCGAGATGCGATAAAGCGTATCACCCCGTTTAACGGTATAGACCGATCCGCTGTAGCTGCCTGCCTTAGAAGTGCTGGCTTTATTGGATGAGCAAGCGGCAAGTAACAGGCCCAGCAGCAGGACAATAACATTCAGTTTCCACTTACTGACGGTGCTTTCCTTGCGCAAACGAGGCCTCTGAAACAATAACATAAAGAGTTGTTCCTCCCCGAAGGGAGGAACCAGAACGGCTTACTTAACCGGACGCAGCGCAGGGAACAGGATAACGTCGCGAATGGTGTGGCTGTTGGTGAACAGCATAACCATGCGATCGATACCGATACCCAGACCGGCCGTTGGCGGCAGGCCGTGCTCCAGCGCCGTCACGTAGTCTTCGTCGAAGAACATCGCTTCGTCGTCGCCTGCGTCTTTAGCAGACACCTGGTCAGCAAAGCGCTGCGCCTGGTCTTCCGCATCATTGAGCTCCGAGAAGCCGTTACCGATTTCACGGCCGCCGATAAAGAACTCAAAGCGGTCAGTAATCTCTGGGTTCTCATCGTTACGACGCGCCAGCGGAGAGACTTCTGCCGGGTATTCAGTGATAAAGGTCGGCTGAATCAGATGGCTTTCTGCCACCTCTTCGAAGATCTCGGTCACTACGCGGCCCAGGCCCCAGCTCTTCTCAACTTTGATGCCGATTGCAGCCGCGATTTCCAGCGCTTTAGCCATATCATCCAGATCCGCAATATCGGTTTCCGGACGGTATTTTTTGATAGCTTCGCGCATGGTGAGTTTTGCGAACGGCTGGTCAAAGTCAAAAATCTCTTCGCCGTATTGCACCTGCGCGGTACCAAGCACCTCATGCGCGAGCTTACGGAACAGGGATTCGGTCAGTTCAATCAGATCTTTGTAATCCGCATACGCCATATAGAGTTCCATCATGGTGAACTCTGGGTTGTGACGCGGGGAAATACCTTCGTTACGGAAGTTGCGGTTAATTTCGAATACGCGCTCGAAGCCACCCACAACCAGGCGCTTCAGATAGAGTTCAGGCGCGATACGCAGGTACATATCGATGTCCAGCGCATTGTGATGAGTGATAAACGGACGCGCGGACGCGCCGCCTGGGATCACCTGCATCATTGGCGTTTCGACTTCCATAAAGCCGCGTTCAACCATGAAGTTACGGATGCCGGACATGATCTGCGAACGCACTTTGAAGGTGTTACGGGATTCGTCGTTGGAGATCAGATCCAGGTAACGCTGGCGATAACGCGCTTCCTGATCCTGCAGGCCGTGGAATTTATCCGGCAGAGGACGCAGGGCTTTGGTCAGCAGTCGCAGCTCGGTACAGTGAACAGACAGCTCGCCGGTTTTCGTTTTAAACAACTTGCCGCGCGCGCCGAGAATATCGCCAAGATCCCATTTTTTAAACTGCTCGTTGTAGATGCCTTCTGGCAAGTCGTCACGGGCAACGTAGAGTTGAATACGGCCGCCAACATCCTGCAACGTCACAAAAGAGGCTTTACCCATGATACGACGAGTCATCATGCGGCCAGCAACGGTTACTTCGATGTTGAGATCTTCGAGTTCTTCGTTTTCTTTACCGTCAAAGTCTGCATGCAGAAGGTCAGAGGTATGTTCACGACGGAAGTCGTTCGGGAAAGCGATGCCCTGCTCACGCAGGCCAGCCAGCTTCTCGCGGCGGGCTTTGAGTTCATTATTAAGATCGACTGCCGCTTCGGTGCCCTGTGCTTGTTGTTCAGACATGTTGGTTCCTCATAACCCTGCTTTCAAACTTGCTTCGATAAATTTGTCCAGATCGCCATCCAGTACCGCCTGCGTGTTGCGGGTTTCAACCCCGGTACGCAAGTCTTTGATACGGGAATCATCAAGGACGTAAGAACGAATCTGGCTGCCCCAGCCGATATCCGATTTGTTATCTTCCGCCGCCTGCTTCTCAGCATTTTTCTTCTGCATTTCCAGCTCGTACAGCTTCGCTTTCATCTGCTTCATGGCCTGATCTTTGTTCTTATGCTGCGAACGATCGTTCTGGCACTGGGTCACGGTGTTGGTCGGAATGTGGGTAATACGCACCGCAGATTCTGTACGGTTAACGTGCTGACCGCCCGCGCCTGACGCACGGTAGACGTCGATGCGCAGATCGGCCGGGTTGATTTCGATATCAATATCGTCATCCACTTCCGGATAGACGAAGGCGGAACTAAAGGAGGTATGGCGACGGCCGCCAGAGTCAAACGGACTCTTACGCACCAGACGGTGCACCCCGGTTTCGGTGCGCAGCCAGCCAAAGGCGTATTCGCCCTGAATACGGATAGTCACGGATTTGATGCCCGCCACTTCGCCTTCGGACTCTTCGATGATTTCGGTCTTGAAGCCGCGCGCTTCGGCCCAGCGCAGATACATACGCATCAGCATGCTTGCCCAATCCTGCGCTTCGGTGCCACCGGAGCCTGCCTGGATATCGATGTAGCAGTCGGCGCTGTCGTACTCGCCTGAGAACATGCGACGGAACTCAAGCTGCGCCAGTTTGGCCTCCAGCTGATCCAGCTCAACAACGGCTTCGTTGAAGGTGTCTTCGTCGTCGGCTTCAACGGCCAGCTCCAGCAAACCGGAAACATCGTCCAGCCCCTGGGTCATTTGATCTAAGGTTTCGACAATCGCTTCCAGTGCGGAACGCTCTTTACCCAGCGCCTGCGCGCGTTCAGGTTCGTTCCATACGTCAGGCTGTTCCAGCTCTGCGTTTACTTCTTCCAGGCGTTCTTTCTTGGCATCGTAGTCAAAGATACCCCCTAAGAACGTCGCTGCGCTCGGTGAGATCCTGGATGCGGTTTTTTACCGGGTTAATTTCAAACATGCTTAATTTCTTATGTTGATGTCAGAAGACGGAATGCGATCGTAAACCGGAAAGTTTACCGGAATTACGCTGCACTTTGTAGCACTGGTTGGCGTTAAATCGGCCAGAGGTGGTCTATCAAAAGCTGCACTGTTCTGTTGCCGCGAAACTCGTTTACGTCGAGCTTATAGGCCAGTTCCACTTCGCGCACGCTGCTATCTGGCCAGCAGGTGGTATCGACGTTAAACGCGATGCCATCCAGCAGCGGACCGCCGCCCAGTGGTTCCACCATCACTTTAAGATGACGTTCCCCTACCAGGCGCTGTTGCAACAGACGGAACTTGCCGTCGAATATGGGTTCCGGGAACATCTGCCCCCACGGCCCGGCATCGCGCAGCATTTCGGCAACGTCCAGCGTCATCTCCTGTGGCGCAAGCGGCCCATCGGACCAGATTTCACCCTGCAGCAGCGCAGGATCGAGCCATTCGCCCACCAGATCGCCAAATCGCTGGCTGAACTCCTCGAAGTGCTTTTCTTCAAGCGATAGGCCCGCAGCCATCGCGTGACCGCCGAATTTTAATATCAGGCCGGGGTTCAGCGTATCCAGCCGCTCCAGGGCATCGCGCATATGCAGCCCCTGAATTGAGCGTCCGGACCCTTTAAGGGTACCGTCGCCCGCCGGGGCAAAAGCGATAACGGGGCGATGGAAACGCTCTTTAATCCGCGAAGCAAGAATGCCGACCACCCCCTGATGCCATTCGGGATGATACATCGCAAGGCCATAGGGCAGCGCTTCGTTGCTGCGCTCAAGCTTTTCGCACAGGGTCAGCGCTTCAACCTGCATGCCCTGCTCTATCTCTTTGCGCGTCTGATTAAGCGCGTCAAGTTCGTTAGCGAGCATGCGCGCCTCGCCGATGTTGTCGCTTAGCAGAAGCGCCACGCCAACGGACATATCGTCCAGCCGCCCCGCCGCGTTCAGCCGCGGCCCGAGGGCAAAGCCCAGATCGCTGGCTGCCAGTTTATGCGGCTCACGATTGGCAACTTCGAGCAGCGCCTTAATGCCAGGGCGGCAAATTCCTGCACGGATACGGCTCAGGCCCTGCCAGGTAAGGATACGGTTATTGGCATCCAGCGGAACCACGTCAGCCACGGTGCCAAGCGCCACAAGATCGAGAAATTCAGCCAGGTTAGGCATTGCCAGCCCCTGCTGTTCAAACCAGCCGCAGCCGCGCAAATGCGCACGCAGCGCGAGCATCAGGTAAAACGCAACGCCTACGCCCGCGAGTGATTTGGATGGAAATTCACAGTCAACCAGGTTCGGGTTAACGATGGCTTCCGCCGCCGGAAGCTCCGTGCCCGGCAGGTGATGATCGGTTACGATCACCGGGATGCCCAGCTCATGCGCACGTTCAACGCCGCTGTGGGAAGAGATGCCGTTATCCACCGTCAGGATCAACTGTGCGCCGCGGGCATGGGCCTGGTCCACCACTTCCGGGCTTAAACCATAGCCATCCTCGAAGCGGTTCGGCACCAGATAACCCACGTTTGCACCGCCGAGGCTACGCAATGCCAGCACGCTTAACGCCGTGCTGGTCGCGCCATCCGCATCGAAATCGCCAACGATGATAATGCGCAGCCCTTCACGAAAAGCGTTGTGCAGGATTTCAACGGCTTTTTCCATGCCGTTGAGCTGCTGCCAGGGCAGCATCCCTTTTACGCTGCGCTCCAGCTCTTGTTCACCTCGCACTCCGCGGCTGGCGTAGAGGCGTTTTAACAGCGGGGGTAAACTCGCCGGTAAGACTGCCGTATCATCAACGACCCGGCGGCGAAGTTGCGTTTGCTTTTTCACCTGTTATTGACCACTTACTTTGCTCAGCTGCTGGTGCGCATCCAGCATTTGTTTCATCTCTTTTGGCCCCTGATAACCGGGAATTACCGTTCCGTTGCTCAGCACAATAGCTGGCGTGCCCTGCACACCGTACTGCACGCCGAGGTTGTAATGCTTAGCGATATCGGTTGCACAGGTCGCAGAAGGCACCGCATCGCCTTTCATTGCGGCATCAAAGGCTTTATTGCGGTCTTTTGCACACCAGATGGATTTCATGTCGCTTTCGGCCTGGCTTTGCAGCCCCTGACGCGGGAAAGCGAGGTAACGCACGGTAATGCCCAGCGCGTTATAGTCTTTCATCTCTTCATGCAGTTTGTGGCAATAGCCGCAGGTGATGTCGGTAAAGACGGTAATAACATGTTTTTCCTGCGGCGCCTTATAAACGATCATCTCTTTTTCAAGGGCGTTCAGTTTGCCTGACAGCAGTTGATTGGTGACGTTTACCGGCTGCGCGCCGCTGACATCATAAAGCGGGCCCTGAATAATATGCTTGCCGTCTTCCGTCACGTACAGCACGCCGCTGTCGGTCAGTACGGTTTTCATTCCGGCAACGGGAGCGGCCTGAATTTCCGCACTCTGCACGCCCAGCTTCGCCAGCGATTGCTTGATTGCCGCATCGTCAGCATGAGCAAAACCGGAGACAAACCCCGCAAACAGCGAGAGCAGCAAAAGACCTTTTTTCATCATGATTCCTTTATCCTGGCACTCACGCCCGCGGGTGGTGCTGTTGATGTAGCTGACGTAAACGTTCGGTCGCTACATGTGTATAAATTTGTGTAGTGGACAAATCACTGTGCCCAAGAAGCATCTGTACGACACGTAAATCCGCACCGTGGTTCAGCAAATGCGTGGCAAATGCGTGGCGCAGAACGTGAGGAGAAAGCTTTGCGCTATCAATTCCGGCAGTTACCGCGTAGTGCTTGATGCGGTGCCAGAACGTTTGCCTGGTCATCTGCTGCGCCCGCTGGCTGGGAAACAGTACGTCGATAGATTGCCCGTTTAACAGCCACGGGCGGCCGTGTTCAAGGTAGCTTTCCAGCCAGTAGACCGCCTCTTCGCCCAGCGGCACCAGACGTTCTTTATTCCCTTTACCGATAACCCGCACCACGCCCTGACGCAGGCTGATATCGCTCATCGATAAGCCCACCAGCTCAGACACGCGCAGGCCGGTAGCATACAATAATTCCAGCATCGCTTTATCGCGTAATTCGATAGGCTGATCGAGGCACGGGGCCTGGAGCAGACGTTCAACCTGTGCTTCGCTGAGATCTTTCGGTAAACGCTGCGGTAATTTAGGTGATGAAAGCAAAGCGCTCGGATCGTCATCGCGTGCTTTTTCACGGTAGAGATACTGAAACAGACGGCGAATAGCGCTTAACATGCGTGCGGAACTCGTGGCTTTATAGCCTCCTTCCAGACGTTCGGCAAACAGGGACTGGAGATCGCCCGCCTGCACCGTCAACAGCGTTAAGCCGTGACGATCTAACCATTCCGCAACCATTTTCAAATCGCGTCGATACGAAGTTAGCGTGTTCTCAGCCAGATTTTTTTCGAGCCAAAGCGCATCAAGAAATTGTTCAATACGGGCCAGATCCTGTTCCACCGGAGCCTCACTTAAGTCTGAGTTACGTCCATTATGCATGATGCGTAATGGGATCTGGTACACTTGCCAGCCTGCACGTTATTAAATGAGTTGTTATCGCTATGAACATTGGCCTTTTTTATGGCTCCAGCACCTGCTACACCGAAATGGCTGCCGAAAAGATTCGCGACATCATCGGCCCGGAGCTGGTGACGCTGCATAACTTAAAAGATGACTCCCCCGCGCAAATGGAACAGTACGATGTACTGATCCTCGGCATCCCGACATGGGATTTCGGTGAACTGCAGGAAGACTGGGAAGCCGTCTGGGCGCAGTTAGATAACCTGAATCTGGCAGGCAAACTTGTCGCCCTGTACGGGATGGGCGACCAGCTAGGCTACGGCGAATGGTTCCTCGACGCGCTGGGTATGCTGCACGACAAACTGGCTCCCCGCGGCGCGCAGTTCATCGGTTACTGGCCAACCGAAGGCTATGAATTTACAAGCGCTAAACCTGTTATCGCCGATGGGCAATTGTTTGTTGGCCTCGCGCTGGATGAAACTAACCAGTACGATCTGAGCGATGAACGCATTCAGAGCTGGTGTGAGCAAATTCTGGGTGAAATGGCTGACAGGCTCGCCTGACGGATACCTAAGCCTGGCCGCTGCCGCTCGCCTGCTGTTGCAAAATCAGGCGGCGTAAATCCCGCCACTCACCGCTGTCCATGCTGTCGGCTGCCAGCCACAAATGCTGGCAGCGGGTTTTGCGCGTCTGGCGGATTCTCAGCATCATGCCGCTGCGCAACATCCACGGCGTGCCGACAATTTCCCACTCTTTATCCTGCCATTTCAGGTGATAATTGGTTAGCAGTTTGATTTCACCCTGAGTTGCATGAATGCGACGCTGGCTGCGCACGCTGTCAAAAACCACCAGAGAAAGTAACAGCATCCAGATAAGCGTATAGCTCATCGGCCACGGCAGAAGCAGCACAACCAGCGCCAGCAGCCCGTGGGCAAACAGGGATAACCACTGCGCCCGCCAGGAAACACGAAGATCAGATTGCCACAGGACCACGTTCTCTATTCCGTGTTTGGATAAGCTTCACCATACGCTGCAACGCTGAGTCTGCCGGTTCGCCATGATTCATCAACCAGTTGAAGAGGTCAGGATCGTCACATTCCAGCAGGCGGATAAATAGCTGCTTATCCTCGTCGCTTAACGTCTCATATTCATACTCAAAGAACGGCATAATCGAAATATCCAGCTCGCGCATTCCGCGGCGACATGCCCAATGAATGCGGGCTTTGTTATTGATATCCATCTGCTCTTTCCTGCTTAGGCTTACATGTAAGGTGCGAGTGATAGTGTAACGTGTTTTCGTCATGCGTATTACCTGAATGTTGCCGTCTGCGTACTTTCTCTGAAGAAATAACCGCAACAGGTTATCGTTACATTTACACTTAGAGCCAGCCCGAAACGGCACAATTGGCGCCATCAAACCGCTTGCATTAACGAGCGGCTCTTTTACCATTAACCTCAAACATCTGTTGATTAACCCAGGAAAAATTATGGCTTTCAACCCGTTTCCTCCCCGTCAGCCCACAGCCGCGGCTCGTCTGCCGCTGACGCTGATGACTCTTGATGACTGGGCGCTCGTGAACGTGACTGGCGCAGATGCTGAAAAGTACCTGCAGGGGCAGGTCACCGCCGATGTAGCAAATCTGGGCGCCAGCCAGCATCTGCTTTGTGCCCATTGCGACGCCAAAGGCAAGATGTGGAGCAACCTGCGCCTGTTCCATCGCGGTGAAGGCTTCGCCTTTATTGAACGCCGCAATCTCCATGAAGCACAGCTGACGGAACTGAAAAAATACGCCGTGTTCTCAAAGGTGACGATGACGCCAGACAACGAAAGCGTTCTGCTGGGGCTTGCGGGTTTCCAGGCTCGCGCAGCGCTGGCGAATCTTTTTGCGACCCTGCCGGATGAAGAAAACCCTGTCGTCCAGGATGGCGCCACTACCCTGCTGTGGTTCAACCTGCCTGCCGAACGCTTCATGTTAGTCACAGATGCAGCCACGGCGCAGACACTGGTCGAAAAACTACGCGGTGAAGCACAGCTTAATGACAGCCAACAGTGGCTGGCGCTGGATATTGAAGGCGGCCTGGCGGTAATTGATAGCGTCAACAGCGCGCAGTTTATTCCGCAGGCAACAAACCTCCAGGCCCTGGGCGGCATTAACTTTAAAAAAGGATGTTATACCGGCCAGGAAATGGTGGCCCGAGCGAAGTTTCGCGGGGCTAATAAACGCGCGCTTTGGTACCTCGCAGGCAGCGCGTCCCGCCTGCCGGAAGCTGGCGAAGATCTTGAGATGAAAATGGGCGATAACTGGCGTCGTACCGGCACCGTGCTTGCCGCAAGCCTGCTGGACGATGGCCGCGTGCTTATCCAGGCCGTCATGAATAACGATCTCGAACCGGACTCCCTCTTTCGTGTACGGGAGGACAACGGCAGCGAACTGACTATTGAGCCGCTGCCTTATTCACTGGAAGAGAGCTAAAAGCCTGCTTAATGCCCCTGCACTGCGGGGGCATTAAGCATCAGCGAATGTATAAATAGATAGCGAGGAAGTGGCATAAGCTGCCGCCCAGCACGAAACCATGCCAGATTGCGTGGTTGTAAGGGATACGCTTGCAGACGTAGAAAATAACGCCCAGCGAGTAAATCACCCCGCCTGCGGCCAGTAGCGTCACGCTGCCCGCATCCAGCTTCATCGCCAGTTGATAAACCACCGCAAGCGACAGCCAGCCCATCAGCAAATAGGTCATCAGCGATAGCACCTTAAAGCGGTGCGCAATGGTCAGCTTGAAGAGAATACCTGCCAGCGCGAGCCCCCAGATAACCACCATCATGCCGTGTGCAAAAGGTGAATCCAGCCCGACGAGCAAGAATGGGGTATAGGTACCGGCGATAAGCAGGTAGATAGCGCAGTGATCAAATTTCTTAAGCCAGCGCTTCGCGCGCTGATGGGGAACGGCATGATAAAGCGTGGAGGCGAGGAACAGCAAAATCATGCTGCCGCCGTAAAGACTGTAGCTGGTAATTGCCATGGCGCTGGCGTTGGTGGCGACAGCCTGAACCAGCAACAGCACCAGCCCGACAATACCGAACACCAGCCCGATACCGTGGCTGATACTATTGGCTATTTCCTCTGCCAGTGAATATCCAGATGCTTTGATTGGTTTGTCAGCCATAAGGCTACTCCAGGTGAGACTTAAGATGAAAAATGCAGCACGAACAGCATAACTGAGAATGATTCCAGTAAACACGTGTACGCTAAAATAAATCTGTCAGCGGTGTGAGACGCATCTGTAAAATTGTTCTGGCTACTTAAAATATATGGAGAATAGCCATGTCCCCCCACGCTTTTGGCGCGATGAGCGACGTTATTGCCTTTCTGATGGAGATCGACAAGCTCAAGCTTGTCGAGCGTCGGACAAAGATTATCGGCCATGGTCGTCAGGAAAATTCCGCCGAGCATAGCTGGCATTTTGCCGTTGCGGCGATGAGCCTTGCCCCTTTTGCACCTGCGGAAGTCAATATTTCTCGGGTGATACAAATGGCGCTATTGCATGACATTGTGGAAATCGATGTGGGCGATGTCCTGGTTTATGATTTGGCCGCACGCGAAGCCATAGCCGAAAAGGAAGCGGCCGCAGCGACGCGCCTGTTTGGCTTATTGCCCGAGCCGCAGAGCCGTGAGTTCCTGAAGCTCTGGCTGGAATACGAAGCAGGGATAAGCGCCGATGCCCGCTTTGCCGGCGCGCTGGATCGTATGCTGCCCATCTTGCAGAATCTGCATAATCAAGGGCAAAGCTGGCGCGAAAATAATATCTCCCTTGAGCAGGTATTAACCCGTAATGCGCAGGTGGGCGAAAGCTGGCCGGAATTATGGCAACATGTCGTCAGCCATTTATATGTTGCGCAGGAAAAAGGCTGGCTGCGCTAAACTTTCTTACCGGCTCACGGCTGAAACTTCAGGAAGATGTACGATGTTTACTCACGCGGCAATTGCTAATCTCAACGGCCTGGAAATGATGGTCTACAACTATGTCATTAAAAATCGTGACAAAGTGATGTACATGACCATCCGCGAACTGGCCGACGGCGCGGGTGTTTCCACCACTACCGTACTGCGCTTTTGCCGTAAGCTGAACTGTGACGGTTATTCCGAGTTTCGCGTCCGCTTTAAATTATATCTGGAACAAAACGATGAGCCGTTGGCTAATTTTGGCCCCAGCGAAATAATTAGCTTTTTCAAAAGCACCAATAATGAAGAGTTCGATAATTTAATCGACCTTGCGGTTGATATTATTTACTCCTCGGAAAGAGTTATATTCGTCGGCGCGGGAACCTCCGGTGCTTTAGCCAAATATGGCGCACGTTTCTTTTCGAACGTAGGAAAGTTTAGTAATCATATCGACGATCCTTATTTCCCGGTCACCAACGATATGGCAAAAAACGCGCTGGCGATTGTGCTTTCTGTTTCAGGCGAGACGGAAGAGATCCTGCGTTTTGCCAGCCAGTTCAGCCTTCACAACTGTAAGGTGATGTCGATTACCAGCCACGAAAACTCAGCGCTTGCGAAGCTTGCTGATTTTAATATCTCCTGGCATATCCCGCTGACGCGCGTAGCTGGCGTCTACGATATTACCACGCAGATCCCCGTGATTTATATTTTAGAAACCATTGGCCGTAAGCTGGCGAAAAAAATGGCGTAAAAAAACAGGCTGTTTTTTATATGTAACAAATCACGAAACGGATAATTTGTTATATCGTGACAATTACATTTCGTTTGTTAGACTCCAGAGCAGAGTTTATTAACGTAACGCCAGCTTGTGATGTATCACGCATTATCGTTGGCGCTAACAGCGGGATAAAAAATATGAAAAAACTGACCTTACCAAAAGACTTTTTGTGGGGCGGCGCGGTTGCCGCGCATCAGGTAGAAGGCGGCTGGAATAAAGAAGGCAAAGGCCCAAGCATCTGTGACGTACTAACAGGCGGCGCGCACGGCGTTCCTCGCGAAATCACTCAGGACATTATTCCCGGTAAATATTACCCGAACCATGAAGCCATCGACTTCCACGGACGTTACAAAGAAGACATCAGGCTGTTTGCCGAAATGGGCTTTAAGTGTTTTCGCACCTCCATTGCCTGGACACGCATTTTCCCTAAAGGCGACGAACAGCAGCCAAACGAAGAAGGGCTGAAATTCTACGATGACATGTTCGACGAGCTGCTGAAGCACAATATCGAGCCGGTTATCACCCTCTCCCATTTCGAAATGCCTCACCATCTGGTCACGGAATACGGCGGCTGGACCAACCGTAAAGTCGTTGATTTCTTTGTCCGCTTTGCTGAAGTGGTGTTCGAACGCTATAAGAGCAAAGTGAAATACTGGATGACCTTTAACGAGATCAATAACCAGCGTAACTGGCGCGCTCCTCTGTTCGGCTACTGCTGCTCCGGCGTGGTGTATACCGAGCACGGCAACCCGGAAGAAGTGATGTACCAGGTTCTGCATCATCAGTTCGTGGCAAGCGCTATGGCGGTGAAAATCGGCCATCGCATTAATCCGCAGATGCAAATTGGCTGCATGCTGGCGATGGTGCCGCTGTACCCGTTCTCCTGCAAGCCGGAAGATGTCATGTATGCTCAGGAATCTATGCGCGAGCGCTATGTCTTTACCGACGTACAACTGCGTGGCTATTACCCGTCTTACGTACTGAACGAATGGGAACGCCGCGAGTTCAATATCAAAATGGAAGCGGGCGACGAGCAAATCCTACGTGAAGGCGTGTGTGATTACCTCGGCTTCAGCTACTACATGACCAACGCGGTGCAAGCCGATGGCGGCACGGGCGACGCGCTGTCTGGCTTCCAGGGCAGCGTGCCAAACCCGCACGTAAAAGCCTCCGACTGGGGCTGGCAGATTGACCCTGTTGGCCTGCGCTACGCGCTGTGTGAGCTGTATGAACGCTACCAGAAGCCGCTGTTTATCGTCGAGAACGGCTTCGGCGCTTACGATAAAGTCGAGGAAGACGGCTCTATCAATGATGATTACCGCATCGATTACCTGAAGGCGCACGTTAAAGAGATGATGAAGGCGGTTACTTATGACGGCGTTGATCTGATGGGCTACACCCCCTGGGGCTGTATCGACTGCGTTTCTTTCACCACCGGCCAGTACAGCAAGCGCTACGGCTTTATCTATGTGAACAAGCATGATGACGGCACAGGCGATATGTCCCGCTCGCGCAAGAAAAGCTTTAACTGGTACAAAGAAGTCATCGCCAGCAACGGCGAAAATCTGTAGGCAGAAAGCGGCAGGTCGTACCGCCGCTTTGGATAGCGAGGTAAAAGGTGGATGGCGCTTGCGCCTATCCACCCTACGCAATCTTTCCTGATGCCGGGAAAGCGTCTCCACAACTTGCTAATTTCGTAGGTCGGGTAAGCACCAGCACTACCCGACAAACTCAGACAGGCAGCGCAAAACGGAAGCAGGCCCCGCGCTCCGGTTTCTCAACCAGCGTAATATCTGTGCCATGCAGTTGCAGCATCTGGCGCACAATCATCAGCCCTAATCCTCCAACGCGTAACCGTGACTGGCTGGCAATCGACGGGCGAACAAAGAGCCCATCTTTTAACTCCTGCGCAATGCCGGGCCCGTTATCACTTACCTGCACAAGCACTTTCCCGCCCTCTTTCCACAAACGCACGGCGATGATACCGCCTTCCGGCGCGTGGCGAATGGCATTGTCGAGAAGGTTGGTCAGCACGCGTTCAATCATCGCCAGATCGGCATCTATTAGCGGTAAATCAGGCTGAATGTCGGCCAGCATCTGCTGCCGACGGGTTTGCACCGCCAGCTCAAATTTCTGAAACACGTCCTGTAAAAGCTCGCCCAGAGAAAAGTGTTCTTTTTGCGGCTTCACCACGCCATATTCCAGGCGCGCCAGTTCAAACAGCGACTGCGCAAGCGCCCCGACTTTCTGGCTCTGTCCAAGCGCGATGTCCAGATAGCGTTTTTTATCCGCTTCGGAAAGCGTCGCCGACATCACCGATAAACTTTCCAGATAGCCATGCAGGGACGTTAGCGGCGTACGTAAGTCATGGGAAATATTGGCGATAAACTCGCGGCGCAGCTGATCCTGTTGCGATAAACGATGCCACTGTTCGGCAATGCGCCGTGCCATGGTGATAACCCCCTGCCGCAGAAGGCTAATCTCATCATTACCCTTGTCCTGCTGCAGCGGCAGCGCGGCCATCGCCCGCATCTCTTCCATGCCGCCGGTTTCCAGGGCTCGAACCTGATGAGAAAGCTCGCGTAGTGGACGAGTTATCCAGCGGAAAGCCAGTCCGCCAACAATCAGCCCCAACAGAGCGACCAGGCTGATGGAAAGCAGAACAATTTTTAGCAGCGCAGTAAATTGCGCATCGCTGTTTAACGCGCTGTAATTCTCACCCAGCAGAATAACGTACAGATAACCTTTGACCTGCCCGTTCTGGCGCATCGGTGCCACGCTAAAGACTTTCCTGCCGTCAAGGCTGCGCGGATCGTCGCCGTAAATCGGATACTGACGGGTGCTTAACGCCGTTTGTATCGGCTGTAAGTCGACACGCTTGCGTTTGAGGTGCCCAACCGGCGCGCCGTCGCCAACGATATCGCCTTGATTATCCAGCAGATAAACTTCAACGCTTGGGTTTACAGCCATCAGATGATCGAACAGCCTGCGCACCGATTCCTTATTGAGACCATCCTGTCCGAGCAGCGGATAGCTTTGGTTGATGTGCTGCGCCAGATCGCCAGAAAGCTGTTGAATGACCGCCTGGCTGTACTGCGTGCTGGTACGCACCTGCAACCAGCCCAACAACGCGCATGAAGTCAGCAGCAGAAGCGCAAAAATCAGCGTCAGGCGCTGTGAGAGGGTAAGAGTTCGCATGGTTTACTCGCGCGGCTGTGCGGTGAATTTATAGCCTTTCCCCCAGACGGTACGAATAAAATTCGGCTCCGCCGGGTTGTCTTCAATCTTAATTCGCAGACGATTGATATGCGTATTGACCGTGTGTTCGTAGCCTTCGTGTTCATATCCCCACACCTGGTTAAGCAAGTTAAGGCGGGAGAAAACTTTATCCGGATTTCTGGCAAAGAAATAAAGCAGATCGAACTCACGTGGCGTGAGTTCAACCGAAAGGTGATTGAGCTGTACATCACGAGCCAGCGGATCGATGGTGAGCGCGCCGAAGGTGAGCGTGCCCGCATCAAGACGTAAATTCTGGCTCATAGCCTCCTGACGGCGAAACAGCGCTTTGACACGCGCCACCAGCTCCAGCATGGAGAAGGGCTTAGCAAGATAGTCATCCGCGCCAAGCTCAAGGCCGAGCACCCTGTGCGTTTCGCTGGAGCGGGCGCTGATCATAATGATGGGGGTATAGCGCGTCATGGTGCGGGCAAAGCGGCAGATTTCCAGACCATCCACGCCGGGCAGCATCAGGTCGAGGATTAACGCGTCCCAGCCGCCCTGTCTGAGCTTTTCCATTCCCGCATTGCCATCGGCGGCATGTGTGATATCAAAGCCCTCTTCCCGCAGATGCAATTGCAAAAGCTCAGCAATGTTCTCATCGTCTTCCACGATAAGTAGCTTTTTGTCCTGATTCACTTCTTAACTCCCACACGCGCCGCATAGTGAAAGTCTACACAACAAGCAGTCGGGAAGTTGTCACATTTTATTTAACTTTGCGTGAGGCATTGGGGAATAAATCTGGCCAATACTGGCTTCATCGCATCGCCAGCAAGCAGCGCGATGAACAAACCGGTATTTCATCTTCGCCCGGCCGTTATCCGTTTGCCATGGCTGCGCTTAACGCCCGGTTGAGTGGTCGTTAAAATTTTCTCACCCATCAAAAGGTAAATATCATGAAAAAACTCTACGCTATTTTTATGTGCTCCGCGCTGGTATTGGGGATGGCGGGTGCAAATGCTGCCGACACTATGAGCAAAGATAATATGTCGAAAGACAAAATGGGTATGTCCCACGACTGCAATAAAGACGGCATGAAAAAAGATTGTATGAAAAAGGACGCAATGCCGAAGCAGGACATGAATAAAGGAAGTATGTCGAAGGACGCCATGTCTAAAGATACTATGAAGAAAAACTAATATAGCCGCGGCCTGGACAACGCTCCCCGGCGCTGATGGCGTTATCCAGACTGCTTTTCTACTTCCCGCCAGCCAAATCGATAAAGCTGCCGGTGACATAAGAGGCTTTTTGGCTGAGCAACCAGGCAATGGCCTCGGCAACTTCTTCTGGCTGCCCGCCACGTTGCATCGGCAGAGAAAACTTCACGCGGTCAACCCGCCCGGCCTCGCCCCCTGATGCGTGCATGTCCGTATAAATAAACCCAGGGCGCACGCCGTTAACGCGAATACCCTGCGCCGCGACCTCCAGCGAAAGCCCGGTGGTCAGCGTGTCTATCGCCCCTTTTGAAGCAGCGTAATC
This sequence comes from Buttiauxella sp., assembly GCA_031993245.1. Classification (GTDB taxonomy): domain Bacteria; phylum Pseudomonadota; class Gammaproteobacteria; order Enterobacterales; family Enterobacteriaceae; genus Dryocola. The sequence goes on from DALYUA010000002.1 coordinate 30,708, forward strand.
AACATATTCACCCGGCGAGCCCAGCCTTGCCGCAGCGGAAGAAACGTTAACGATCGAACCACCTTCTCCGCCGTGGCGATAAGCCATGCGCTTGACCGCTTCACGACAGCAAAGAAAGTAGCCCGTAACGTTAGTGGCCAGCACACGGTTGATACGATCCGCCGTCAGGTTTTCGATGGTGGATTGCTGGAAGAGAATGCCCGCGTTATTGACCAGGGCGGTGAGCGGGCCAAACGCATTATCGATTTCAGCAAACATCGCCATCACCTGCAGCTCATCGGCGATATCCGCTTTGATAGCCATCGCTTCACCGCCCGCATCACGTATAGCGTTTACTACTTCATCTGCGGCCTGCTTGTTGCGCTGATAGTTAATAACGACCTT
>DALYUA010000003.1:0-27426 GCA_031993245.1 Buttiauxella sp.
ATTCAGTGAGTTGATAAGTGGGCGAATTGTAGACGTAAAGTGGATGATTAGCTACCAGCTTAAACCGACCCCCTCACCACCAGTTTCCAGTCGAGAATCTCATTCACCGTCTCTACCTGCGGATTATCAATTCTCTCCAGCAGTAGCTGTACGCTACGCACGCCGAGCTGATGCATCGGCTGTTCGACCGTGGTGAGCGGTGGGGTGGTTACCGCGCCAAACGGCACGCCATCAAATCCCATGATCGCCACATCTTTCGGGACGCGCAGCCCGTTTTCGTGGGCGTAATGCAGCGCGCCGCCGGCCAGCGCGTCGGAGATAGCAAAAACGGCATCCGGCGGTTCCGGCAGCGTGAACAGTTCCGCCATGGCCTGTACGCCCGCCTGATATTCCAGGCTGTCGGCATAAACCACGGCTTGCCATGCAGAACCCCGTCCGGCCCGGTATCCCGCTTCGCGCTGCTGCGAATAGAGGTAACGTAAGTCGCCGTTAATTAAAGCAATGCGCTTATAGCCAGCGCTGGCGAGATGATCGACGGCGGCGGCGGCGGCCTTAAAGTTATCTATAGTTACGGAGGAAGCGTTATACCCCGGATCGCCTTCGCCGCATTGTACCCACGGCGAATCACCAATCAGCGTTGTTAAACCGGGTAAACAGCTGATGGCGTCCATAGTGATCACGCCATCGACGACTTTGCCGCTCAGCAGTTGCAGATAGGCGGACTCGCGGGTCAGGCGCGATTCGGAATTACATAGCAGAATATGATACCCGTGCTTTTCGGCCTCTTCTTCAATACCCCGAACCACCCGCGCGCAAAAAGGGTTAGTGATGTTGGACACCAGCACCAGCAGCATGCGGCTACGCGCGGTACGTAGCTGGCGGGCAAGGAGATTTGGCTGATAGTCGCATGATTCGATGGCCGCCAGCACCTTATCCCGGGTGGCAGTTTTTACCCCCGGATTGCCGTTCAGCACCCTGGAAACGGTAGCGGTGGAAACCCCCGCAAAACGAGCCACTTTATCTATCGACATGCTGATCCTTTGTCCAGGCTGATTATTTGTGAAGCGCATTCCAGATCTGCATCAATAGTATCAAATAATTCCCAGGCATGATGGAAACCCAAGTGAAATCGATTACATTTTTAGTGAAGCGTTAATGTAATCGATTACAAAAATAAACTCTTACCCTCAATCAATACTCTGTCGCGGAGGATTTATGTCTTCTCACTCAGCCGTTGGGGCGCAGGTAATTACCCATAAATGGGTTATTCCCCGCCTGTCGTTAATGATGTTTCTGGAATTTTTCGTCTGGGGTGCCTGGTACGTCACGCTGGGCGTCGTTATGGGCAAATATGGCCTGAGCGCGGTAATAGGCGACGCCTACTCTACGGGGCCTATCGCTTCCATCCTGTCGCCGTTTGTACTGGGGATGCTGGTGGACCGCTTCTTTGCCTCGCAAAAGGTTCTCGGCGTCCTGCATCTGGTAGGCGCCGCGCTGTTGTGGTGGCTGCCGGGCCTGTTTGAAAGCGGGCAAACCGGCCTGCTTTGGGTGATATTCGCCTATATGCTTTGCTATATGCCAACCATCGCGCTGAGCAACAACGTGGCGTTCCACAGCCTTGCGAACAGCGAGAAGGGCTTCCCGATCGTTCGTGCTTTCGGCACTATCGGCTGGATTGTGGCAGGCTTAATCGTCGGGGTGAGCGGGCTTTCTGACAGCACCAGTATCTTTACCATGGCGGCCGTTGCGTCGGTCGTGCTTGGCATTTACAGCTTCACGTTGCCCAACACGCCAGCCCCGGATCGCGGGAAGCCGCTTTCCATGCGCGACCTGCTGTGCGCCGATGCGTTTGCCTTACTCAAACAGCGCCACTTTATGGTGTTTATCATCTGCGCCACGCTGATTTCTATTCCGCTTGCCGCTTACTACGCATACGCAGCGCCGTTTATCTCCGCGCTGGGCTTTGAAAACGTCAGCGGCGTGATGGCCTTCGGGCAGATGTCTGAGCTGCTGTTTATGCTGCTGATCCCGTTCTTCTTCCGCCGTCTGGGTATCAAAATGATGCTGCTGATTGGCATGCTGGCGTGGTTTGCGCGTTACGCCATGTTTGCCCTGAGCATCGCGGAAGAAACCCGCTGGATGATTTACATCGGCATTATTCTGCACGGCGTGTGCTACGACTTCTTCTTTGTTATCGGCTTTATTTATACCGACAAGGTGGCGGGCGATAAAGTGAAGGGCCAGGCGCAGAGCCTGCTGGTGCTGTTTACCTACGGGCTGGGCATGCTTATCGGTTCGCAAATCAGCGGCGCGGTATTTAACCGTTCGGTTACCGCCCAGGGCGCTGAGGCGCTGGTGCAGTGGCAGCAATTCTGGTGGCTGCCAGCCATCGCCGCCGTGATTATTGCCGCCATCTTCTTCTTTACGTTTAACTATAAAGAAGGGGTGAAGGATGGCCGATAGGGCACTACGGGTGCTGGTGGTGGGCTGCGGCAATATGGGCGCAGCCCACGCTCAGGCTTATGAGGCGCTGCCGGAATTTTCACTCTGCGGGCTGGTTGCCCGCGGAACCTCAAAAGAGCATCTGAAAGCGCAGCTTGGCGAGAATATTCCGCTGTTCGAGGAGATGCAGGATGCCATCAAACAGACCCGGCCGGATGCGGTTTGCATCGCCACCTGGCCCGACACCCACGAAGTTTTAGCGCTGACAGCGCTTGCCGCAGGTTGTCATGTTTTTCTGGAAAAACCTCTCGCCACCACTGTTTCCGGTGCGAAGCGCGTGGTGGCAACCGCACGCCTTGCGGGTAAACAGCTTGTGGTGGGCTATATCCTGCGTCATCACCCGGCCTGGCAGCAGTTTATTCAGCTGGCGCAAAACCTTGGCAAACCGCTGGTGATGCGCATGAACCTCAACCAGCAAAGCGCCGGCAGCGCCTGGCACACCCACAAAATGCTGATGCAGTCGCTTTCGCCGATCGTGGATTGCGGCGTGCATTATCTGGACGTGATGTGCCAGATGACGCAGGCAAGCCCGCTATCCGTGAGCGCTATTGGCGCGCGCTTAAGCGATGAAATTGCTCCGGCGCAGTTCAACTACGGCCAGCTACAGGTACGTTTCGACGACGGATCTGTCGGCTGGTACGAAGCGGGCTGGGGGCCGATGATGAGCCAGACGGCGTTCTTTATTAAAGACGTTATCGGGCCAAAAGGGTCAGCTTCCATTGTGGCGCGCGAGGCGGGTGGCGAAGGGCAATCCGCCAGCGTCGAGGCGCACACGCGAACCGAATCTCTGCGCCTGCATCATTCGCAGCTCAACTCTCAGGGTGAGTTTGAGTATCAGGACGAGTGGATAGCCGCAACCGACGAGCCGGATCACTTCGCGCTGTGTCGTCTCGAACAGCAATTTTTTGCGCGTTCTATTATTGAAAGCAGTGATTTAACGCTGCATCAGCAGCAGGCGATTGAAAGCCTGGCCGTGGTGCTGGCGGCTGACCTCGCGGTTCGCGAGCAGCGCATGGTTAATATTAAGGAGGTGTTGTAATGAAAACCCTGAAGGGACCATCCATTTTTCTTTCCCAGTTTATTGGCGAGCAGCCGCCGTTTAACTCGCTGGATACGCTGGCGGCATGGGCTGCCGGGCTGGGTTATAAGGCGGTGCAACTTCCGACCCATCTGCCGCATATTTTCGATCTGCGTAAGGCAGCAGAAAGCCAGGATTACTGTGCGGAAATTCGCGGGCGGCTTGCAAATGTTGGTCTGGAAATTAGCGAGCTTTCTACCCATCTCCAGGGGCAGCTTATTGCCGTGCATCCAGCCTATGATGCGGCGTTTGCAGGATTCGCGCCGCCTGAGCTTGCGCACGACGCCCGGGCGCGCCAGCAATGGAGCGTTGAGAGCCTGAAACAGGCGGCGCGAGCGTCACAAAATCTGGGGCTAAAAGCACACGCCACGTTTTCCGGCGCGCTGGCCTGGCCCTATTTTTATCCGTGGCCGCCGCGCAATGCGGTACTTATCGACGAAGCGTTCAGCGAGCTGGCAAAACGCTGGCGACCGGTGCTGGACAGTTTTGACGATGCGGGCGTGGATGTCTGTTTCGAGCTACATCCCGGCGAAGACTTGCACGATGGCGTCACCTTCGAGCGTTTTTTAGCGCTTGTTGATAATCACCCGCGCTGCAACATCCTTTACGATCCAAGTCATATGCTGCTGCAGCATATGGACTACCTCGGTTTTATCGATGTTTATCATTCGCGCATTAAAGCCTTTCACGTTAAAGACGCCGAGTTTCAACGCTCGGCGAAAAGCGGTGTTTACGCCGGCTACCAGCCGTGGACTGAACGTCCCGGACGCTTCCGTTCGCTCGGCGACGGGCAGGTCGATTTCAAGGGCATATTCAGCAAACTGGCGCAGTACGACTACGCCGGGTGGGCTACGCTTGAGTGGGAGTGCTGTCTGAAAGCGGGCGAAGCGGGCGCGCGTGAAGGGGCGAAATTTATCGCCGAACACATTATTCCCGTGGCCGATTACGCTTTCGATGACTTCGCCCTGCATGCGAGTGAAACGGCGGCGGTACGTAAAATGCTTGGGCTGGAGGAGGAATGATGAAACGCATCCGGTTAGGTATGGTGGGCGGCGGGGAAGGTTCGTTTATTGGCGGCGTACATCGCATTGCCGCCCGGCTCGATGACCAGTTTGAACTGGTCGCTGGCGCATTCTCGTCCTCGCCTGAAAACGCAAAGCGCAGCGGCGAAGCGCTGTTTATCGCCCCTGAACGCAGCTATGCAAGCTGGCAGGAGATGGCAGAGCAGGAAGCCGCACGGCCGGATGGCATTGAAGCGGTGGCGATAGTCACGCCAAACTTTTTACATGTGCCCATCGCAAAAGCGTTTCTGGAAAAAAAGATCCACGTCATCTGCGACAAACCGCTGGGCATTACGCTTGCCGAGGGGGAAGAGCTGGCTTTTGTGCTGAACGAATCCGGCTGCCATTTCATCCTGACCCATAACTACAGCGCGCTGCCGATGATCCGCGAAGCGCGAGCGCGCATTGCCAACAGCGAAATCGGCGATATCCGCAATGTGGAAGTGGAATACCTGCAGGGCTGGCTGAACGACAGGCTGGAACTCACTGACAATAAACAGGCAAGCTGGCGCGGCAAAGCGCAGTTTGCCGGGGCCGGCGCGATTGGCGATATAGGCACGCATGCCTGGCAACTGGCCTCGTTTGTAACCGGCATGGAACCAGAATCGATTCGCGGTGAGCTACTGACGCGCATCGAAGGCCGCGAGCTGGACGATGAGGTTTACGCAGAAATGCGCTACGCCAGCGGAGCCAGAGGGCGACTGTGGGCAAGCCAGGTCGCGCCCGGCTATGAAAACGATCTGCGTTTACGCATCGTGGGCAGCCGGGGAAGCATGAGTTTTCGCCAGCAACAACCTGAAATGCTTGAGATTCATCCCTTGCATGGCAATAGTTACGTTGTCACGCGAAACGGGGTTAATAACGCTGATTCTGTGCGCCACCAGTGCCGCACGCCCGCCGGGCACCCGGAAGGTTATCTGGAAGGGTTTGCCCAAATTTACCGCGAGGCAGCTGTAAAAATTCGCGGCGGAACTGCGCCGTTACTGCCGGGAATAACAGAAGGATTATCCGGCATGCGCTTTATCGAAACGCTACGCGCCAGCAGTGACCAGGGCGGTGTGTGGATGGAGTGGTAGCCAATTTCGAGCTGAACTGTATATAATTACAGTTATTTCCCTCTGAAAGGAATCGTCATGCAGAGCTTTATTTCCCGTCATGCCCGGTGCCGGGTTCGCTACCAGGATTTGCCCGGCGGCGGCGTGCCTTTATTGTTTATTCACGGTCTGGGCTGCGCCTCTTCTTATGAATATCCCCGCGTCTTTGCCGACCCGGCGTTTGGCAACCGGCGCAGCGTGCTAATTGACTTACCCGGCAGCGGTTTCAGCGAAAAACCAGAAGAGTACAGGTACAGCACGACCGATCAGGCGCAGGTTATTGCCGAACTGGTTGAACATTTGGGATTGCATCGCTTCTACCTTTACGGACACAGCATGGGCGGCAGCATAGCCATCGAAGTCGCGGCGCTGATGCCTGCCAAAATCGCCGGCCTGATTGTCTCGGAACCTAACTTCCAGGCCGGAGGCGGCATGTTTAGCCGCAGCATTGCTGAGCAAGACGAAAGCACCTTTGTGAGCCAGGGTTATGACGCCTTGCTCGCCGCTGAGCAGTCGCCGTGGCGCGGAAGCTTACTCAGTAACGCGTCTTATGCCCTGTGGCGCAGTGCGAATAGCCTGGTGAAAGGCGTTGAGCCATCCTGGTTTGAGATATTCACCGCTATCCAGCTACCGAAAACGCTCATTTTTGGTGAAGTATCCTTGCCGGATGCCGATTTTACGGCCGTGCAGGTAGCAGGCATAAACACAATTATTATCCCAAATGCCGGGCATTCCATGTCGTGGGAAAATCCCGCCGGTCTTGCCCGCGCGCTGGCAAACTTTTGTGGAAATCACTGAGTAATAAAACTGGTTAAAAAACCGCGGAGAACATTCTCCGCGGTTTTCAGGCTTTAGCGGTGCAGGTAACAGTTCACCCCAAGGTACTTACTGAAAGCTTCCTGCAATACGGCTCCGGTCGCTGAGTGGTTCATGGCAACGTGATGTTCGAATCCATTGTTGCAGATCCATGCCAGCAGGTTTTCCAGATGGGGCACTTCGATAACGGCCCGGCAGCCCACGGTATCCAGCGGATCGTCCACCGACTGGCCTTCGCCCACATAGGCTTTTACTTCCCCGGTAAAATCATCTGACGAGAGGCGGAAATAGGTCAGCGGCCCGCTTTTCAGGCGGCCATGCACCGCGCCACAGGTATTTTCCTTGCCTACGGTTGTGCCAATAATATCGGCGGTGCCCATCGACGGCGATTCCAGGCTGCTGCTGGCAAAGTTGCCGCAGTGGAATAGCACGCACTTATTGCGATCGTCGCCAAAGTTATTGTTCCAGTCGGCGATGGAAGCCGGGCTCAGGGAACAGCTGGCGAGGGCGTACATCGACAGCGCGCCCATCACATCCACCTCGCAGGCGCTTGGCATTAACTGCCCGGACATCACGCTCATGATTGAACAGACGTTGATGCCCAGATTCTCCTGCAGCGAGGTCCAGCACTGGATAGCCGTGGTATCAATATCGTTAGCGACCACCCATTCGCTTATCACCACAAACAGTTTTGCCATGGTGGTGAGCTTATCGGTCGGAATGGCGCTGGCGTCGGCGTTCTCCAGCAGCAGCCCGCGCTTTTCACTGACGCGCAGGTCGCTGTCGCTGATGTGTTTAATGCGGGTGAAGATCTCAGAAAGATCGAGGGTTTCAACCGCCACGCCCATTTTCTCAAGCAGCTTTTCGCTATAACGCACGGTGTTAAAGCTGGCGGGCCGGGCGCCGATGGCGCCAATACGCACGCCCTGCATGGATTTCACCACCCGGCAAATCTGGGCGAAGCGCTGTAAGTCGGCGGCGAAAACGTCCCCGCTTAGCGCGCAGACGTGCTGGCTGGTTAGCGTAAACGGAATGCCGTACTGCCGCAGGTTGTTACACAGCGATATCTTGCCGCAGAAGCTGTCGCGGCGGGTTGCCAGCCCCATCTTATCCAGATTGTCTTCCTGCGCCTGAATCAGTACCGGCACGGTCAGGCCGGACAAACGAATAGCCTCCGCCACGGCTTTTTCATCGCCGAAGTTTGGCAGTAAAACCACTACGCCGTGAATGTCATCGCGATGCTTACGAAAGAGCGCGGCGCAAACCTTGGCATCCTGGCGAGTTTCCACGCCGCCAAGATGGGTTTGTCCGTCCTCTAACATGACGGTGTTGATCCCAAGGTCTGCAAACAGGGTTTGCGCTTGTTCACGCGCTTCGGCTACTAAATAGCTCGGGAAAAAACCACGGTTTCCAATAATGACGCCGAAGGTTAATTGTTGTGGGATACGAGACATGGCTTCACTCCAGTAAAAGGTTATTTGGGCTGAAAGCGGCAGCGAGCCACGGCTTCGAGCCACTGTTTATAGTTGTCTTGCATTTTTTGCTGTTGGTTGCTGCGTGGGAGTAAACGTTCGCCGCAGGCTGCAAGCGATACGGGCAACTGCCCGTCCTGCCACCAGCCGAGCGTTTTTCCCGCCAGCAAGGCGGCTCCTAAAGCGGAGACTTCTGCGGCTGGCTGGATAATTAAAGGGCGCTGTAACAGATCGGTCTGGAACTGCATCAGCCAGCGGTTTTTAGTGGCTGTACCGTCTACACAGAGCGTATCAAGGCGTGCTCCGCAGGCCTGTTCCATGGCGAAGAAGACATCGGCAATCTGGTAGGCCACCGATTCCAGCGCGGCCCGTGCAAGGACCGCGGGAGTTGCGGCATCAGTCAGGCCGCAGATCGTGCCGCGCGCCTGCAAATCCCACCATGGCGCGCCCAGGCCAGAAAGCGCAGGGATGTAGTAAACGCCCAGGTTTCCTTCCGTCGACTGCGCAAGCTCGGTTAGCCTTGCCGGATCGCTGATGCCCAGCATGTTACCAAGCCAGGCCGCGCCGGAGCCGGTATGGGTAATGTTGCCTTCTAATGCGTAATTAAGTTCGCCGTCATGCCAGGCAAGCGTGGTGCTTAGCTGGCTGGCGGCGACAGGTTCAGGCACCGACAGCATTAATGAAGAACCTGTGCCGTAGGTGGCTTTCACCACCTGCCCGCAGGCGCGACGCTGCGCATAGAGCGCGGCATGCGAGTCGCCAATCAGCGCCAGAATCGGGGTGCCAGGCGGTAAGCCGGCAACGGAGGAGATTCCCACTTCGCCATGTTGACCGGACGATGGACGTACCTGTGCGAGAGCTGCACGAGGAATGTCGAACAGGGCCAGCAATTCTTCGTCCCAGCAGGCGTGATAAATATTGAACAGCTGGGTACGTGACGCATTGGAAAAATCTGTGGTAAACGCCTTCCCGCCGGTGAGCTGCCATGTAAGCCAGGAGTCGATAGTCCCGATGCACAGCTCGCCTTGCTCAGCGCGCTGCATACCGTCCGGTATCGCTTCGAGCAGGGCGCGGATCTTCGCCGCCGGGAAGAGGGGATCCACGGGCAGGCCGGTGAGACGAGTGATAAGTTCGCCATAACCCAGGGCCTGTAGCTGCTGGCATCGCGCTTCGGATCGTCTGTCCTGCCAGCTCACCACCGGCGTGAGCGGCCTGCCGTCGCTTCTTTGCCAGACCAGGACGGATTCGCGCTGATTGCTGATAGCGATGCCCGCGACCGTTACCGCGCCAGCCTGCCTGAGACAGCCGGTCAGCGCTTCGCACACGGCCTGCCAGATGGCGAGAGGATCCTGTTCCGCCAGCCCGGGTGCCGGATGGCTCATCACAACGCCAGCCCCGCAACGGGCGACGATTTGCCCGTCACGATCCACCGCCACTACCTTAGCGTTGGTCGTGCCCTCATCGATAGCCAGAATAATCGGCATGGGCATGGTTATGCTCCTTTACAAAGCGCAATCGCGTTTCGTATCACACCCGCCGCATCAATTCCATGATGCGCTCTCATATCCTTGCGGTCGGCGGCAATTGCATAGCTTCCATCGGCAATTCCCGATCTCAGCAGGGTAATAGCGCAGCCCGCTTCGGCCAGCACTTCCGCCACCAGGCTGCCCACGCCGCCGTTAACGTTGTGCTCTTCAACGGTCAGCACCGTGCGGGATTTTTTCAACGCCGCAAGCAGCTTTGCCGTATCGCATGGACGCACGGACGAGACGCTGATAACCGCGGCATTAATGCCCTGGTCTGCCAGCTCGGCGGCGGCGCTAACGATTTCGTGCACGGTTGAGCCCATGGCGACCAGCGCGATGTCTTCCCCTTCGCGCAGCACGTCAATCGCGCCCGGGACGAAGCGGTAGCTGGCATCGTGAAGCTCCGGCAGCGCTTTCCCGTCAAGACGAATATAAACCGGCCCGATATGTTCCAGCGCATAGTCGATAATCTGACGACATTCTATCGGGCAGGACGGGGCAAAAATCTCGATATTGCCAAAGCCGCGCAGCACGGCGATATCATCAATGCTGTGATGCGTGCTGGCGAGGGGGCCATAGCTGGCGCCGGAATTCAGGCCGAAGAGTTTTACGTTGCTGTTGTTGTAGCAGACGTCTACTTTGATCTGTTCGTTGGCCCGCGAGATTAAAAACGGCGCCGCGTTACAGGTTACGGCAATTTTCCCGCCCATCGACAGACCGACCGCCGTGCCCACCAGCGTTTGCTCGGCGATACCCACGTTGACCAGCCTGCCGGGGAATTGTTTGATAAAGGGTGAAATCTTGGCCGTAGAGGTGGAGTCTGCCACTACCGGCACCAGGTCCACGCCGCGTTCAACGGCGTCAATAAAGGCATTCACCATAACGGTGGCCAGATGTTCGCTATTACTCATCTTTCAGTTCCTCCAGTGCCAGTTCCACTTCATCGCCTTTTGGCACCCGGTGATGCCATTCCGCACGCCCTTGTATAAAGGAGATACCCGCGCCTTTGGTGGTGTTGGCGATAATCACCTGAGGCTTGCCGTTGGGCGTTAATCCCTCCAGCGTGGAGACAACCTCCTGCATGCTGTTCCCGCTGCACTGGGTGACTTCCATTCCAAACGCGCGCCATTTTTCATCCAGCGGATCGGTATTGAGGATCTCTTTGGTGGCGCCCGCCAGCTGCAGGTTGTTCTTATCGTTAATGATGATGAGATTATCGAGCTGGTAGTGGGCGGCAACGAGCGCAGCCTCCCAGTTGCTGCCTTCCGCCAGTTCGCCATCCCCCGTCACTACAAACACCCGACGGTTGCTGCCGTTACGTTTAGCGGCCAGGGCGATCCCCACGGCGACGGGCAGGCCGTGCCCGAGCGCGCCGGTATTGAGCTCCACGCCCGGCGTTTTGTGCTTCACCGGGTGGCCGGGCAGGTGGGAGTCGGCGTGCTGATAGGTTGATAGCCAGGACTCCGGAATAAAACCGGCCTCTGCCAGAACGCAGTAATAGCCGCCCACCGCATGCCCTTTCGACTGGATATAGATGTCCCGCTCGTCGCTGTTAATCAGCGCCGGGGAGCAGTTCAGCACGCGAAAATAAAGGGCTGTCAGGAGCTCTACCTGCGACAGATCGGCCCCGGTATGCCCGCCTGCCGGGCTATTGGCATTGAGCAGAATGATACGGCGACGGATGGCGCGCGCTCTCTTTTCCAGATCCGTAACGGACAGTGAAAACGGATTCATAAATTCACCTCTTGCATTAAAAATCATATATGAATATTTATTCTATATGGCCAAAAAAAAGCGCATACGGGACGGACGGGCACAGCGTCAGGTTTTCTCTCCGCCCTCCATCAGGCTTTTTTGCGCCACCACCGCTGCTTTTTGCTGCATGCGGTTTTGCATCTGGTCAATAATCACCGCCACGATAATCACGATGCCTTTAATCACCATCTGCCAGAATTCACTGACTCCCATCATCACTAGCCCGTCGGCCAGGAAGCCAATCACAAAAGCCCCAACCAGCGTACCAAGAATGGTGCCTCTTCCTCCGGCGAGGGATGTTCCGCCCAGCACCACAGCGGCGATAGCGTTCATCTCAAAAGCCGTGCCGTTGGCCGGATGGCTGGCAACCAGCTGCGCGGAAACCACAATCCCGGCAATCGCGGCGCAGAGCCCGGATAAGGTGTAAACCCAGATTTTTACCTGGCGAACCTTCACCCCGGAAAGCTCGGCGGCGCGTTCGTTGTCGCCAATGGCATACACGTGGCGACCAAAGGGGAGACGGCGGGCGACGTAAGCGATGGCGATTGCCAGAACAATCATTATCCAGATGGCCCAGGGAATGCCGAACAACGTGCCGGAGCCAATCAGATCGAAGCCGGTATTGCCCAGTTGTGGATTGCCGGAAAGGCCGGGGAAGGTTTCACCGCCGGAAGTCAGCATGGCCGCGCCGCGCAGGACATACATCGTGCCAAGGGTGCAGATAAACGGCGCAACGTTATAGCGCGTGATTATCCAGCCGTTGGCCGCGCCAATCAGGCCGCCAATGAGCAGCACCAGCGGCACAATGACCCAGACGCCTGGGAAAATCGCGATGCCGAACATCGGCAACACAATGCCTTTGGTGATAAGCCATCCGGCGATCATGCCGCACAGCCCAAGCGTTGCGCCGATAGAGAGATCGATCCCGGCCGTGATGATGACAAAGGTGATCCCCAGCGCCAGAAAGGCGTTGATGGCGATGTGTTTAATCATGATGACCATGCTGCCCATGGCGAGAAAATCCGGCACCATGACGGCAAAAAAGCCAACGATCAAAAACAGGGCAATAAAGGTGCGCAGCTTGAGCAGCAAGAGCAGCAGGTTTTCCCGCGATTTAAACGCAGAGGTCGTTGCAGCGCTGAGCGCGACCGTATTATTCGTTTTCATATCAGAACCCTTGTGCACTAGCGGAAACCAATGCCGACTCTTCGGCATGTTCGCGGAGAAGATTGGCGGTGATTTTTCCGCCGGACATCACCAGAATGCGGTCTGACACCGCCATGATTTCTTTCAGATCGGAGGTTGAAAAGACCACGGCGATGCCCTGTTCGGATAACTTCACCATCATGCGGAATACGTCTGCTTTTGCGCCCACGTCAATGCCGCGTGTCGGCTCATCGAGCAGAAGCAGCTTAGGGTTCGTCAGCAGCGAGCGCCCGATAACCACTTTTTGCTGATTGCCGCCGCTCAGCGCCTGGATTTCCACCTCCGGTGACGACACTTTTATCGACAAATTGCCGATGGTGCTTGCCACCGCGGCAGCTTCATCGGCGCGGGAAATGGTCAGTCCGCGCTGCAAACGCCGCCACAGGCTGGCTATCGTCAGGTTGCCCGCCACTGACGATATCGGGAAAATACCGGTGCGCTTACGGTCTTCCGGCACCAGGCTCATGCCCATGCGAATGCGCTCCGCTGTCGCAAGGCGGGGAGGGACAGGTTTGCTGTCAAGCCAAAGCTTGCCGAGGTAGTTTTGCTGCGTACCGAGCAGGCATTCGAACAGCTCGGTACGACCGGCGCCCATCAGGCCATAAATGCCGACGATTTCCCCGGCCCTGACCTGGAAACTCACGTCGTCCACCACCGCATTCCCGGCGGCATTCACGCAGGTAATATGCTCGACCTCAAGCAGCGGCATGCCGAACTGGCGGCCAGGTTTGAGGAAGCTCGATACCGGCTCGCTGCCCAGCATTTCCCGGACAATCCACGGCACGTCGATATCGCTGACCTGAGCTTCAGCCTGGAATTTGCCATCACGCAGGATAGTGATAACGTCGCCGATGGCCATCAGCTCTTCCAGACGGTGTGAGATATAGATGATAGAAACGCCCTGACGTGTCAGCTCGCGGATAACGCGGAACAGAATGTCCACTTCGGTTTTGCTCAGGGCCGACGTCGGCTCATCAAGGATCAGAATATCCGCGTCTTCCGCCAGCGCCTTGGCGATCTCCACAAGCTGCTGCTGCCCAACCTTGAGGCTTGCGACCAGCTCTTTAGGGGAGATAGGCTGGTCGAGACGTTTGAGCAGTGCCGCGCTGCGCTGCTGCTGGGTCGCTTCATCAATAGGTGCAAGCCCCTGCTGTAGCTCGCGTCCGAGGAAGATGTTTTCCGCGACCGAAAGGTTTTCAAACAGATTCAGCTCCTGATGAACCATACCGATACCCTGTGCGGCAGCTTCACGGGTGTTTGCGAACTTTACCGGCTTCCCGTTAAGGGTTATCTCGCCCACGCTCGGTTGCTGCACCCCCGCGAGGATCTTCATTAACGTCGATTTGCCCGCGCCGTTTTCACCGATGATGACATTCACTTTGCCGCGCCAGACGTTGTAATCCACGTTATCCAGCGCCACCGTGCCCGGAAAGTACATCGAAATTCCGCGGGTACGCAGTACGATCGGATCCTGTTCCATTACGGTGTCTCCCGTTGCAAATCGAGTGCGGCGGCATCGCTTAACGTACCATTGCGCAGCGTCACCGCCATCAGTACCGTAACGGACTGCTGCTGCCAGCTTTCATCGACGGCGGGTAAATGCCTGGCCGCTTCCCGGTTGTAGGCTCTTGAAAGCTGTGCGAACTGCACCTGATTGGTAAAGTCCGCAAACTTAAAACCGGCGGCATCGCGGATCGCATTGCCGCGGATCGTTGGTCCTACCTGAACGCTCACCGGCTTATCGTTCAGCGTGAAAATCAGGGTTCGTTCACGGTCGTTGCTGAGATCCACTTTTTCCACCGTACCGCGTGCTTTGACAAAGAAACTCTCGCCTTTGGCGCTTGCGGCCATGTTATGCAGGGCGCTGGCGTCCAGAGCATGGTCGCGCGCCTGGTCCGCCACGCGTGTAGTCCAGGTTTGTTGCGCTATCTGCGCTGGGGTCTGGTTTGCGAAACTGGCCTTCGCATTGGGATCGGGCGGAATGACAGGGTTGCCAGACTCATCCAGATCCACCACCCGGCAGGCAGTCAGCAACAGGGCGCTGCAACATAACAAACCAGTGCCCCATTGTTTTAGTGACATAGTCCCTCCGGAGATCATTTATTCAGACTGAAAGCTTTAAGCTGCGAGGCGTTGTTTTCATCAATCAGCACGCAGTCCATCAGCTGTTTTTCCTGCTCTTTCGCTTTGCCGTTTTTCAGGAAGTAATCAGCCTGTACGACGGCCATCTGCGCCTGTTCCCAGCCCGGTTGCAGGACCGTGGCTTTGATGTTGCTTTTCGCGGTGATGGAATCACGAACGTAATCACTGCCGTCAAAGCCGACAACGATAACGTTGGTTTTACCGGCGGCTTTCAGGGCGGCTTCTGCGCCCAGCGCCATGGTGTCGTTACCGGAGATCACGCCGACGATATCCGGCTGAGTTTGCAGGATGGCTTCCATACGGTTAAAAGCTTCGGTCTGGCTCCAGTTAGCGGTTTGCTGGGCCACCATTTTCATATCCGGATAGTCGTCCAGCACATCGTGATAGCCCTGCGAACGCACGTGGGCGTTGGTATCAGACTGGCGTCCCAGCAGTTCGACATACTTGCCTTTACCGTCCAGCAATTTGGCGAATTTTTCTGCGCCAAGCTGTGCGCCCTGGTAGTTATTGGAAACGATTTGCGCGACGGCAATGCCGGTTTTGTTAATTTCCCTGTCGATAAGGAAAGCGGGTAGCCCTGCGGCTTTTGCTTTTTCCAGCGGCCCGACGGTGGCGTCTGCCCCGGCGTTATCAAGAATGATGGCTTTGGCTTTACGGGCAATGGCGGTTTCAATGAGCTGGTTTTGTTTATTCACATCATCGTCATGGGAGGCCACCAGCGTGGTATAGCCCAGCTCTTTTGCTTTCGCTGCGGCGCCTTCGGCCTCGGCCTTGAAGAACGGGTTATCGTGGGAAGGCGTAATAATGGCTATCAGTCCGTTATCCGCCGCATACAGCGAGGCAGAAGAGGCCAGCATGGCCACCAGTAACGAGGTTTTCAGTAGGGTACGGTTCATTTTTATCTCCACATTGAATATATATTCAAGCATGATTTATTATTCAATGTAACGATATGCCCCGTTTTTACATCTGTCCACGAGGAAATCGTGGAAATGATAAAAAGGAGAATGCGATCACAAATTGTCCGATTAAGCGTCAAAAATTGCCTTATCTTGTTATTTATTCGAAGTTGAATAAAAATACGGAGAAGACTCAGGAGGCGTTATGTCAAAGCAGGACGAACAACGGCTGTTGGTAAAAATCGCGACGCTGTATTACGTCGACGGCATGAAACAATCGGAGATTGCAGGGCTGCTGAACCTTTCGCAGTCTTTTGTTTCGCGCGCGATTACCCGCTGCCAGAAAGAAGGGGTGGTGAAGATAAGCGTTATCCAGCCCGCTAACATTTTTCTCTCGCTTGAACAGGCTATTGAGCAGAAGTACGGCATTCGCCAGGCGGTAGTGGTGGATGTGGATGAACCCGCATCGGCAACGCAGATCAAACACGCCATCGGCAGCGCCGCCGCCCATTATGTCGAAACGCGCCTGAGAGCCAACGATCTGGTCGGCATCTCTTCCTGGAGCAGCACCATCCGTGCCATGGTGGACGAACTGCATCCGCAAAGCATTAAAGCGCAGGGTGTTATTCAGCTGCTCGGCGGCGTGGGGCCGAACGGCAACGTACAGGCGACGATCCTGACGCAAAATCTGGCGGCCCAGCTCGACTGCCCGGCCTGGTTACTGCCCGCCCAGAGCATTGAACATTCGGTAGAAGAACGCGCCAGACTGGTCGCCAGCGAAGACGTTGCCGAGGTCGTGAAAAAATTTGCTGAAGTGGATGTCGCTATCGTCGGCATCGGGGAGCTGGAACCCTCGCAGCTGCTGAAAAACTCCGGAAACTACTACGGAGAAAAGATGCTACAGACGCTCGCCGAAAGGGGGGCGGTGGGAGACATCTGCCTGCATTATTTCAACGCACAGGGCGAACCGGTGCTGAGCAAAGACGAAGATCCCGTGATTGGCATGGAGCTGAACCAGCTCCGCACCTGCCCGCATGTGGTTGCGCTTGCCGGAGGCAGCGGCAAAGTGAATGCCGTCCGCGGCGCGCTTAACGGCGGCTACATCGACGTTTTAATCACGGATTATCCCTCCGCCCGCGAACTGCTCTGATCCTGCCCGAATTGACCGTTTTATATGTCTGGCGTCCGAAACGGTCAATCTCATGTTATTAATCTGTAAATAAATTCGCTCCCATGCGCCAATTTTATTGAGTGCCATCACAAAACATGACCGTTTTGCCCGAACGACCGCTTTTGACGCCTAAAGTGATTACAAATATTTTACCTGGGCATAACAACAAGCATTCACTCTGCACTCACAGGAGTCGGTCATGACAGCACCCGTACAGCACCCAATGTATATCAACGGTCAGTTTGTTCACTGGCAGGGCGAACAGTGGATTGATGTGGTGAACCCCGCCACGGAAGAGGTGATTTCCCGTATTCCGGACGGCAGCGCGCAACAGGCACAAGAGGCGATTGATGCCGCAGCTAAGGCGCAGGACGGCTGGGAAGCGCTACCGGCTATTGAGCGTGCGGGCTGGCTGCGAAAAATCGCAGCAGGCATCCGTGAACGTGCGGCCAGCATCAGCGCATTAATCGTTGCTGAAGGCGGCAAAACCCAGCAACTGGCTGAGGTGGAAGTAGCTTTCACTGCGGATTATCTCGATTACATGTCCGAATGGGCGCGTCGCTATGAAGGTGAAATTCTGCAAAGCGATCGTCCCGGCGAAAATATCCTGGTATTTAAACGGGCGCTTGGCGTAACGACAGGTATCCTGCCGTGGAACTTCCCGTTCTTTCTGATTGCCCGCAAGCTGGCACCGGCTCTGGTGACCGGCAATACCATTGTTATCAAACCCAGCGAATTTACGCCGAATAACGCCATTGCGTTTGCTGAGATCGTTCACGATATCGGTCTGCCAAAAGGCGTCTTTAACCTGGTGCTTGGCCGTGGCGAAACGGTGGGCCAGGAGCTGGCGGGCAACCCGAAAGTGGCGATGGTCAGCATGACGGGCAGCGTGGCGGCCGGTGAAAAAATTATGGCTGCGGCGGCGAAAAATATCACCAAAGTTTGTCTGGAGCTGGGCGGCAAAGCGCCTGCGATTGTAATGGACGACGCCGATCTGGATATCGCGGTAAAAGCGATTGTGGATTCACGCATGATCAACACCGGGCAGGTTTGTAACTGTGCGGAACGCGTATACGTGCAAAAGGGCATTTACGATGAATTTATTACCCGCCTGAGCGAAGCCTTTAAGCAGGTAAACTTTGGCGATACGGGCGAGCGTAACGATGTTGCTATGGGGCCGTTAATCAACGCCGCAGCGCTTGAGCGGGTAGAGCAGAAAGTGGCGAAAGCGGTGAGCGAAGGCGCACGCGTGCTGACCGGCGGCAAAAAACCGGAAGGTAAAGGCTACTTCTATCCGCCAACGCTGCTGGTGGATGTGAGCCAGGAAATGTCCATCATGCATGATGAAACTTTTGGTCCGGTGCTGCCGGTCACCACTTTCGACACGCTGGAGCAGGCGGTGGCGATGGCAAATGACAGCGATTACGGCCTGACATCTTCTGTTTATACCCGCGATCTGAATACCGCCATGAAAGCAATCAAAGGGCTGAAGTTTGGTGAGACCTACATCAACCGTGAAAACTTTGAAGCGATGCAGGGCTTCCATGCGGGCTGGCGTAAATCGGGTATCGGCGGGGCGGATGGGCGCCACGGGCTGAATGAATATCTGCAAACGCAGATGGTGTATTTGCAGGTGTAAACCTGAAAACCTCCTTCTCCCGGCGCACGGGAGAAGGAGGACGATCATCAGGATCTCCCGATGTTAATTTGTTAATGATAATTATTTACTTTTTCCTGAAGATAATGATAATCATTACCACCATTAACCGGCCCACACAGGGAGATTTATGTTTTCTTCAATGGACTCTGGCGTACAGTCTAAACGTCGCGTTTTACCCGTTCTTGTACTTTCTGGCTTCCTCTTTTCCACCTCGCTGTTTGCAGATACAAACTTCACTCTCGAGCGTAAACCGGTAGGTAAAGGCGCTTATGAGATGGCCGTTACCGGCGAGCCTTCGGCGCTGTACGTCGCAACGTCTCAGAGCCGCAAGCTGGATAAGGGCGGGGTGGTTTATCGTCTTGACCCGGCTACGCTTGAAATCACCCAGGCCATTCACAATAACCTGAAGCCGTTCGGCATGGCGGTGAATCACATCACGGGCACGCTTTTCCTCGGCAATACCACTAACAGCGCGGTAACCGCTGTTGATGTGAAAACGGGCGACGTGAAGAAATCTCTGGTGCTGGATGAGCGTAAACGTACAAAAGAAGTGCGTCCGCTTGCGCCGCGTGAACTGGTAGTCAATGAAGCAACGAATACCGTTTACGTTGGCGGGCTGGGTGCATCAAGCGTGCTGTGGGTAGTGGATGGTGACAACCTGACGCTGCGTACCACCGTTGAAGGATTGGGTAAATTTGCAACGGGTCTGGCTATCGACGCCAAAGCCTCACGCATTTACATGACCAACGCCGATAATGAATTTATCACCATTGATACCGCGACTAACAAAGTTATCTCCCGTACCAAACTTGACGAGGGTGAGCATTTTTACCTGAACCTGAGTCTGGATACTGAAAATCATCGCGCGTTTATCACCGATTCAAAATCGCCGCAGTTGCTGGTTGTGGACACTCAGAACGGCAAAGTGCTGCAGAAGATTGAGCTGCCGGTTTCCCTGGCCGTGCTGTACAACGCCCACCGTAACGAAGTTTACGTCACGCACCGCGAGTCAGGTAAAGTCAGCGTGATTGATGCGAAAACCTACAGGGTGCTCGAAACCATCGATACCCCAACGCACCCTAACAGCCTGGCGCTGTCTGATGATGGCCAGACGCTGTTTGTTAGCGTGAAGCAACCCGGCTCCCGTGACAAAGAACCAACCAGTCCGGATGAAGTGGTTCGTATTAGCTTTAAATAATCTCCGTTTCAGACAACCCTCGTTCTGAGGGTTGTTTTTTATCATCCGCCGTTAGCTATAAATTAACTTAGCTTTGCCAGACAAAAAATCTATCCATATAAGTATCGATTATTTTAATTGTTAATCTGCTGTTTCTATACTGCGGATCCACTTAACATTTAAGGGTTCGCCATTATGACAATTAATGCTAATCAGGTTGATACTGAATTTCCCGATCTGACTGTCCGCCGCGTTGCCGGAAATATTGGCGCCGAAATTCTGGATGTTAAAATAACGCCAGATATTGATGCTAATTTATTTTCGCAAATAGAAGCCGCGCTGGTGAAATATAAAGTCCTCTTTTTCCGTAACCAGACACAATTAACGGATGAAACGCATCAGGCATTTGGCGCGCGATTTGGCAAAGTGGTGGCTCATCCTACCGTTCCGTCGCCAGCCGGCACAAAACTTTTTGAACTGGATGCTTCCAAAGGCGGCGGCCGCGCGGATTCCTGGCATACCGACGTAACCTTTGTCGAAGCCTTCCCGAAAATTTCTATCCTGCGAGGGGTGAAAATCCCTGCATACGGTGGCGACACCGTCTGGGCCAATACCGTTACTGCATATGAAAACTTGCCGGAAGCGTTAAAGCGTTTTGTAGAAAACCTGCGCGCGGTGCACAGCAATGATTATGACTACGGCGCCGAGCGGCTGGTGGCAGAACAGCAGCGCCTGGATCATCACCGCAAAGTGTTTGTTTCCGCCGTTTATGAAGCCGAGCATCCGGTGGTTCATGTGCATCCCGTGAGCGGTGAAAAAGCCTTACTGCTGGGCCACTTCTTCAAGCGGCTTTCCGGCTTCAGCAGCCGCGAATCCACCCGTCTTTTTGAACTGCTGCAAGCCCGCGTCATTCAACTGGAAAACACCGTGCGCTGGCGCTGGCAGCAGGACGATGTGGTTATCTGGGATAACCGTGCGACGCAGCATTACGCCGTCAACGACTACGGCACCCAGCCGCGTCTGGTGCGCCGGGTAACGATTGAAGGCGATGCCGCCGTTGCCGTCGATGGCAGCCGCAGCAGAACGATTTCCCGACCGGATCAGCAACCGCCGGTCAGCGCCGTCGCCTGATGCTCCATAATAAAAAAGGAACATGATGATGCAACGTCGGGATCTGTTAAAAGCGATGGCAGCCTTTGGGGTATACGCCATGGTGCCAGCCTTTGCTCGTGGCGCAAACGGAGCAAAAAAATACGATGGCGTAACGCTGAATGTCTCGACGTTTAGCACCGCGTATCCCACTTTATTGCGCCAGTGGCTGCCGGAATTTGAGGCATTCACTGGCATAAAGGTGAATCTTGATACGCCTTCTTTCCCGGTTTATAACCAGCGTGCGGATCTGGAGCTTTCCACTAAAGGCGCCGCTTACGATGTGGTGAACGTCACCTTTATCTACAGCAGTCGCTGGATTAATTCCGGGTGGTTAACCCCGCTTGATGAGTTTATCGCCAACCCCAATCTGACCAGCGCTGAGTGGGATGTGCACGATTTCCTGCAGGGCGGCATAGCGCCGGAAACCGGGCGGGACGGCAAGCTGTACGGCATTCCGTGGGTAGTGGAAGGCATGCTGGCTGGCTCATCACGTTTTGACCTGGTGACCGAAGCAGGTTTCACATTCCCGGATACCACAGACGATTTGGTTAAAGTGCTGCAGGCGGTAAATAAAAAGCAGCGCGTAGCGGGCTATGTGACGGACAGCCACTATGGCTGGACCTTTATTCCCTATCTGCAGGCCTTTGGCGGCAATGTTTTCCGCAATCCGCCTGACGATCTCTTTCCGACGCTCGATACGCCGGAAGCGGTGGCGGCAGCCGATTACTTCGCCCGCCTGATTCGCGACTTCGGGCCAAACGGCGGACTGACTTACACGGCCGACCAGTCTACGCAGGCGCTGAAGCTTGGGCGGGTTAACTTCTCCGATTCCAGCCTGGCCTACCTTGCGCAACTGGGCGATCCGGCTTCTTCCCGCACGTTGAAAACGGCGGGGTTTGGTCAGATGGTGCAGGGCCCGGCAGGGCGCTTCCCCGGCATGGCGGTGCACGGGCTGGGTATTCCGACTGGTTCGAAAAATAAAGAAGCCGCGTGGGCGTTTATTCAGTGGGCGCTTTCCAGACAGGTTACCCAGCGCGCCATTCAGGCTGGTTACGGTTCGCCAACCCGCCGCAGCGATATTACTTCTCCGGCATATCGCAGCAGGCAAATCATCAACGGCGTGGACCTGGCCGGGCTGTCGCTGAGCGCTATGGATCGTGCAGCGCAGGGCGGCTACATGAAATATCGCACGGTGGATGTCTATCCGCAGGTCGATCAGCAGCTCAACAAGGCGATTGCGCTGATTGTCTCCGGCCAGCTTTCAGCAAAACAGGCGATGCAGCAGGCGCAAATCGCTTCCATTGCCGACCTCAAACGCGCGGGTGCGAAGATTTAAGGAGCGACTATGCACGCTAATATTAACTGGCGTAGCCAGCGGCGTAATGCTTACCTGGCGGGATTGTTGCCGTCGCTGGTGGTGTTGGTAATTATTACTTTATTGCCGGCTATCGCGTTACTCATCACGAGTTTAACGCCTTTAAGTCTGACTAATCCCCAGGCGACTTTTGAGTTTAGCGACCCGTTAATTAATTACCGCCAGCTACTGGACGATCCGCGATTCCTTAATTCCGTGGTCACGCAATTAAAAATGTCGCTGGTTAGCGTGTTATTTCAGGTGGTGATTGGATTAGGGTTGGCAGTATTACTTAACGGTGCGTCGTCCTGGCTGCATACCGCCAGAACATTATTTCTTATTCCGATGGTGTTGCCGCCCATTATTGTGGCGCTTATCTGGAAGATAATTTACACCCCTGATATCAGCCCACTGCATCAGATATTAGAGATATGGGGGATCACGCTACCTTCGCTTATTGCCAATCCGGCCACCGCGTTGTGGGCCATTGTGGCGGCGGATATCTGGCAGTGGTTTCCTTTTACCATGCTGATGGTGCTGGCCGCCTTACAGATGATCCCAAAAGATCCGCTGGAGGCGGCAAGCCTGGATGGCGCAACACCGGGCAATATTTTCCGCTATATCGTACTGCCGTATATCAAACCGGTGCTGTTAGTCTGCGCCATGTTCAGGCTTATCGACAGCTTCAAGGCTTTCCCGCTGATTTATGTGTTAACCGACGGCGGGCCGGGCTCGGTTACCGAAGTAACTAACTATTACGGTTTTATTCAGGCGTTTAATTTCTCGTACTGGGGCTACGGCAGCGCAATTGCAGTGGTCATTCTCGTCGGGGTATTTGTGTTGAGCTATATCGTGGGTAAAGCGGGGTGGAACGATGAGCGAAAAGCTAACGCTTGAGGACATTAACGAAGTATCCGTGCGCAGACGTAAGCCATTTCGCCTGCGCGGCGGGCGGGAAGTGGTGACCTGGCTGTTGCTGCTTGCCGTGCTGTCACCGTTTCTGTGGATGGTCATCATGGCTTTCCGTCCGGCGATGGAAGTGTTTGATTTAACGCTGTGGTTTACGCCGACGCTCGATGCGTTTCGCGCGCTCTGGCAGGGAAATTTTCTGCATTCGTTTGGCAACAGCCTGCTGGTCAGCACGCTTTCTACAGGGCTGTCGCTGATTATCGGCGTACCCGCCGCATGGGTTTTAACGCGCTGGCAGTTTCCAGGACGCGGCCACGTTGCGCTGTGGATTCTGGTAACCCGCATGGCGCCGCCAATTGCGTTTACCATTCCGTTTTATCTGGCGTGGCGCTGGCTTGGTTTGCAGGATACGGTGCTTGGGCTTGCCATCGTTTATCTGACCTTCAACCTGGCAATTGTTATCTGGCTGATGCAAACCTTTTTTGCGGCGGTGCCTGCCGCACTGGAAGAAGCCGCCTGGCTTGATGGTTGCTCCATCTGGCGAACATTCTGGAGCATCACGCTGCCGCTTGTTGCGCCAGGGCTCGCGGCAACGGCCATTCTCTGTTTCATCTTCTCGTGGAACGATTTCTTTTACGCCCTGATCCTGACGCGCACCCAGGCCGTTACGGCTCCTGTGGCAATCGTTAATTTTCTCCAGTACGAAGGCTGGGAGTGGAGCAAGATAGCCGCCAGCGGCACGCTGGTAATGCTGCCGGTAGTGGCGTTTACGCTGCTGGTGCGACGCTATCTGGTTCATGGCCTGACCGCTGGCGGTCTGAAGGATTAAGCAATGGCGACCATTACATTAAGCAATATTCACAAGCATTATGAAGATAACGTAATTATTAAAGGGCTGAATTTAACCATTCGCGAAGGGGAGTTTGTGGCGCTCGTCGGGCCCTCTGGCTGCGGAAAATCCACGCTGCTGCGCATGATTGCAGGTCTGGAAAGCATCAACGGTGGCGAAATTGCGCTGGATGGCGAGATCATCAACGATACTTCCCCGCAGGCGCGCAATATTGCGATGGTTTTTCAGAACTACGCGCTTTATCCGCATATGTCGGTGGCTGATAACCTCGGCTTCTCGTTGAAGATGCAGGGCGTGAAGAAAGCCCTGATTGATGAACGCGTCACGCAGGTTGCGGCAACGCTTGGGTTATCCGCGTTGCTGAAACGTAAACCCGGCCAGCTTTCCGGCGGACAACGTCAGCGCGTGGCAATGGGACGAGCGATTTTGCGTAATCCTCGCGTGTTTTTGTTTGATGAGCCTCTTTCAAATCTGGACGCAAAATTACGCGTTGAAATGCGAACGGAAATTAAAGCGCTGCATCAGCGGCTGAACGCCACCATGGTTTACGTCACCCACGACCAGGTTGAAGCGATGACGATGGCCGACAGAATTGTGGTGCTCAAAGATGGCGTTATCGAACAGGTGGGCACGCCGCTTGAGCTGTACGACAGGCCGCGCAATGCGTTTGTGGCAGGCTTTATCGGTTCGCCATCCATGAATCTGCTCAGCGGGCGAATCGATCGCGAATCTGTGATCACCGATGACGGATTACGCCTGCCGTTAATTAACGTTCCCGCCGCGGCCCAGGGGCAACGCGTGTTGTATGGCGTCAGGCCCGAACATTTTTCCCGGGTTACAGAAGGCGGGGTGACGGCAGAAGTGAAAGTCGTGGAGCCGACCGGCGCGGAAACGCAGATTGCGCTGCATGTCGGCAACCAGAAAGCCATTGCGGTATTTCGTGACAGAGTGCAAACGAAGCCGGGAAGCGAGCTGCAACTGCTGCCGGACGTACGTCAGGCACATTTGTTCGATGAACAAAGCGGGGCGCGGATCAATTAACGTTACGCTTCACGCATCCCAAACGCGTGTCGCTGGCAGACAGGGCACTCGTTGCTGCCGCCAGGCCAGGTGAGAAATAACTGCTGGCAGGTTGTACAGCCTGTCGATTTAACGGAGAACCGCGTGGTGCCGGACTGAAGGTAATTTGTGAGCGTCAAGGCATGCGGCAGGCACACGTCGGTACAGGCCTTGCAGCCGTTACAGCGCGAATGATGAAGGGTAAACGCCTCGTCGTTTATCTCAATGGCGGCCTGGGGGCAAATACGGGAACATGCGCTGCAGAGGTAACAGCTACTTTTTTCCAGACTCAGGGCAAAGCTGCTGTTATTCAGGCCGCGGGCCGGTAAAACGCTGGCTGTGGAGGCATCAGCCTTGTTTATCCGCAGCCAGCTTCGTCGCCCGGTATTAACAGGCTTTTCTTCCGGCTGCGCAACCGTCCAGCAGGGTTCGCCGAGCTGTTTCAAACGCAGGTTAAGCCTGGCGAGCGCAACCAGCCAGCCCGGCGAAGTCTCAATATCCAGTTCAACACAACGAACGCCCCGTTCGGTATGCCAGATAAGCAGCTCTTCTACCGTGGGGGGAATAATGCTGAACGGTGCGATTAAGGCCGCTCCATGAAAGGAGCGTTGCGGGGCGGACAGGTTTTCCAGCGCGGCTGTCGGGCAAACAAACTGACAGTTCCCGCAGGATGTACAGATATCCGCGTTGAGAACCATGCAGCCGTTCTCAGGTTTAATGGCATCGAATGGGCAAGCATGACGACAGGCTTCACAGCTGCTGTGGCGAAGCTGCTGGTGTAAACAGGCTCGCCCTATGGAAGGGCGAGCGCTGAGAGCGGCTAATTTCATTAGCTCAGGCTAAAGAAAACGACGCGCAGAAGGATTTCCGCGATAAACACCGCGCAGCATCCTGCTGTCAGCAGCGTTTTATTTCTTCTGACACGTACAGACAAACTCTGCATCGCTACTCCCGCAGCGAGCACAATCCATCCGGCAAGATACCAACCACGCAGCGCTTCAAAGGCCTCCAGCGGCTGATGAGGGAAGGTGATGGCTTCGCTCAGACCGGCCTTTGCCAGATAGCTGAAATAGAGCGTTTGCTCAAGCAGGCGCAGTAGCGTGGTGACGATAAGCACGGCGACTACACAGGCTGCAACCTTACGCCTGCTCGTTTCGTTTACTCCCGCTCGCACTGTAAAGGCCAACAAAGCTGCCGTTGCGCCTATGCTAAGCGTTGCGCCATAGAACATCACCCAGGTATTGAAGTGCATCCAGGTCGCGACAGAAGAATGAACGTAAATCGCTCCCATGCAGAACACATCTACCAGCCCCAGAATACAGGCCGCCAGCAGTAGCACGAGGGAGAGCTTTCTGAAGAATAACGCCAGCAGCGCGGCTAAGCCCAAAGCCGCCAGATAAAGACTGGCGAAGATGATTTCGCGGCTTAGCCAGGAGCTTGCAACGTGGCGCAGCGCATTAAATGCGTTTAGCGGATAGCCGAGATGCAGCGTGGAGGCAGTAAGGCCGAAAGCAGCAGCGATTGTCGCTATCAGCAGCGGCATTAAAAGATAGCGACGCCGTTCGTGTACCGGCAAAGTACCGCGCCCGGACAGCAGAAACAGCGATATCGCCACCGTCAGGCCAACGGATGCCTGCACCAGCAGCGTAAAAACGATGAGTGGCCATTCTTCCATGATCAGTTATTCTCCTGTTCTGCACCCTGGTGCGGTTTAATCACAAGATTCGGATGCGTGATGGAGGAATCAGGCAGTCCCTTTACATCGCAAACGCTGCCGTATTCGGCACGTAGCTGGTCAATCGGGCCAAACTTAATCGCCCCGAGCGGGCAGGTTGCCACGCACATCGGCTGTTCGCCCTTAACCTGAAGATCGACGCAGAAATCGCATTTTGACATCTGGCCAGTAGCTTTATTCATCTGCGGTGCGCCGTAAGGACATGACCACGCGCAGTAGCCGCAGCCGACGCACTTGTTGGTATCCACCAGCACGATGCCGTCTCCTGGACGTTTGTGCATCGCGGTTGTCGGGCAGTTTTTGGTGCAAACCGGATCGCTACAGTGGTTACAGGAAATGGATAACGTGTAGGCGTAGACATTGTTGATCATTCCGCCTTGTCCGGTTGGGGTAAAACCACCGCCTTTCACCTCATAAACCCGACGAAAACGACGACCCACTTCGAGATTGTTTTTGTCTTTACAGGCTACCTGGCAGGCTTTACAGCCGGAGCAACGCGAGGAGTCGATAAAAAAGCCGAGTTGCCTGTCGCTGACCGGCGGTTGTTCGATAAATTTACTCATGCTTTAGCTACCTCAACCAGCATAGTTTGATGGGAATTTCCTTTCGCAAGCGCGGTAATGCGGCTCGAACTGAGCACGTTTGCGCAGCCGCCGCGATCGACACCGTCGGCGTCGGGCTGCCACCAGGCGCCGGCCTGCATCGCCACCACGCCGGGAATAATGCGCGGCGTGACTTCCGCAGGCACCATGCTGATGCCGCGATCGTTATGAATACGTACTTTATCGCCCTGCTTAATGCCGCGTTT
>DALYUA010000004.1:0-27312 GCA_031993245.1 Buttiauxella sp.
CTTTTAAACAGACGATGGAAATGGAAAGGGCTCATTGCAACCCTGGCTGAAAGCGCCGCAAGCGTAAGCGGCTCTGCACTTTCCTCAATGATACGGCAAGCCCGGGTGATGCGTTCTGCGCGCTGCTGTTCGGGGGCTAGCTTATCCGGCTGACAGCGTTTGCAGGGGCGAAACCCTGCCTGCATAGCAGCATCCGCACCGGCAAAGAAAAGAACGTTTTTACGCAGCGGATGCCGTGCGGAACAGGAAGGACGGCAAAAAATCCCCGTCGTCTTCACGGCAAACACAAACTCCCCGTCTGCGCGGCTGTCCCTGGTTTCCACGGCCTGCCAGCGGCTGTCGTCAGCGGTAATAGCGTTGATAGTTTTCATGACTGGCTCCTGGTCTTGCTGTTAAAAACTCACTTTGACAGCCTTACCGTTTCAGAAAACCCCTATTCTTGCTTTCTAATTTTACTCGCTCAGCAGGAAAGTTTTAAACTGCGGCGACATCCACGTTGTAAAACCCTCGCCTTCTTTGGCTATCAGATATACCGCCAGCCCCTCTTTTTGAGCGACCCGTTTGGCTTTTTCCGTGCCAAGCACCATCAGGCCGGTATCCCAGCCATCGGCTTCCATGGCCGTGGGAGCAATCACCGTTGCAGAAACCAGCTTATGCTCGATAGGTGCGCCCGTTGTGGGATCGATAACATGCGAAAGCCGCTTGCCTTCGAGCTCATAATAGTTGCGATAGCTACCGGAGGTGCTGATGCCGTGACCATTTAAATCAACAACTGCCTGTACCGCGGTTTCCCGGTCTGTTGGTTTTTGAATCGCCACGCGCCAGGCTTTACCGTCGGAATTCGTTCCGCGCGTCACAACGGCGCCGCCCACAGAAACCAGATACCGGCTGATACCGTTTTGCTCCATCAGCCGCGCCAGATGATCCGCAGCATAACCTTCGCCAATAGTAGAAAGATCGACATAGAGACCCGGAAGATCTTTTTGTAACCATTGCTGGCCGGATTTATTGATAACCGCCAGATGCTGCAGACCGGTGAGCGCTTTTGCCGCATCGATTTGCGCCTGGTCCGGCGTTTTTACCGGCTGCTTATCCGGGCCGAATCCCCACAGATTAACCAGCGGACCCACGGTGATATCCATAGCGCCCCCGGTTTTGGCGCCGATCCTTAAGGATGTTGTAACTATATCACTCATCGCTTCCGGCACCGGATAAGGGTTGCTGCTGCGGGACTGGTTAAAGCGCGACAGCGTAGAATCAGATTTGTAGGTAGACAGCAGTCGATCGTCGTTATCAAGCTGCGCCTGAATCTTTTTGCGCAATTCATCCTGCCGGGTATTCTCCACGCCGGCCAGGCTTACGCGCCAGAAGGTCCCCATGGTCTTGCCTTCCAGCACTAAAGCTGTACTTTCTTTCGCGGTCTGGCTATCGCAGCCGGCCAGCATCAGAAGCGCCAGAGCAAATAAACCGCGTTGAATAAAGTGTCGTTCCATTGTTTTAGATCTCCCGTTAAGAGGCGCAAGAGTATACCAAAGGGAGGCGTAAGGCGGGAAAAGCGAAGCGCTGTTGAGAGTGCTGATATAAAAAAGCACCTGCGGATGCCTTTAGATTGATGACCATCGCCTGAAAAGCGTAGTTTTCAGGCGATGGAGGTAAACCAGGACACATGCTCTTGTGGTTTATTAACGCTCAAAGCATGGCGTTTAGCCAAAGAGAACTTTGTCAGCTCTCTTCAATTGTAAAAAAGGCGCCCGCAGGCGCCTTTAGCAACGAAGGCTGGAATCAGAACTGGTAAACCAGACCAACGCCAACGATGTCGTCGGTACCGATACCAGCGGCATCAGTGAAGTTGTTAGAGTCAACCAGGTTGATTTTATAATCAACGTAGGTAGACATGTTTTTGTTGAAGTAGTAAGTCGCGCCAACATCAACATATTTCAGCAGATCCTGGTCGCCGTAACCTTCGATGTTTTTACCTTTGGACTGCAGGTAAGCCACGGATGGACGCAGACCGAAGTCGAACTGGTACTGAGCAACAACTTCGAAGTTCTGTGCTTTGTTAGCATAACCGTAAGCTGCAGAAGACGAGTCACCACCGAAACGGGTAGCGTTGTAAGACTGGGTGTACTGTGCGGCCAGATATACGTTGTTGGCGTCATATTTCAGACCGCCGGTATAGGCTTCAGCACGATCGCCGTCGCCCAGCGCTGTGGTGTTGTTCTGATCCCAGGTACGTTTGGAAGAAGCCATCGCACCGCCAACGCTGAAGCCTTCGCCCAGATCGTAAGTCAGAGACAGACCATAGCCGTCACCGTTCTGCTTCAGAACGCCACGGCCCGTTTCATCTTCGCCGCTGGTGCTGCCGTTTTTGCCCTGGTACTGAGCGGCAAAGTTCAGGCCGTCAACCAGACCGAAGAAGTCGGTATTACGGTAAGTTGCAACGCCATTTGCACGGCTGAACAGGAAGTTATCCGCGCCGTAGGTATCGCCGCCGAACTCAGGCAGAACGTCGGTCCATGCCGCCACGTCGTAGATTACGCCGTAGTTACGGCCATAGTCGATGGAACCCGCGTCACCAAAGCGCACACCAGCGAACGCCAAACGAGTCCATGCGTTGTTTTCGCTCTCTGAGGTGTTGCCGTTGATTTGATATTCCCACTGGCCGTAGCCGGTGATTTGGTCATTTACCTGAGTTTCACCTTTGAAGCCCAGACGCATGTAGGTTTGATCGCCATCGGCGCTCTTATCATCAGAGAAGTAGTGCAGGCCATCAACTTTGCCATACAAATCTAATTTGTTGCCGTCTTTGTTATAAATTTCAGCCGCGTGAGCGGTACCTGCTACCAGCAAAGCTGGAACCAGGAGGGACAGTACTTTAACTTTCATTTTATTAACCCTCTGTTATATGCCTTTTTATATGCCACTGCTTACTGATTACCCTCTAATCAGTCG
The DNA here is from genome assembly GCA_031993245.1 of Buttiauxella sp. Classification (GTDB taxonomy): domain Bacteria; phylum Pseudomonadota; class Gammaproteobacteria; order Enterobacterales; family Enterobacteriaceae; genus Dryocola. The sequence continues at coordinate 2,953 of DALYUA010000004.1, forward strand.
GCAAACTCATTGTCCAAAACAAATACAGAATAATCCAATGCGAATATGATACTAAAACTATAGAGATGTTTCATTTTCGCTTACAGATGTATCAAAATGTATATTTGAGGGAACTTTTTTTCGCACGAATCGCTAAAAATATAGGCATTAATAATCAAAAAAAATATCTCACCAAATAAAATCAATGAGTTAAACAGAAGTGCAGGCGTAGCACTGAATGATAAAATTTTTTGCACGTTTATCTATAAAATACATACCGCTATCATCATTAACTTTATTTATTACCGTCATTCAGTTCTGAATGTCTGTTTACCCCTATTAACGCCGGATGCTTGCATCCGGTTTTTTTTTACGCTTCCTTACGCTGTAAAATTATTTTTGTGCTATACAGCACAAATAGATAACGATTATTAAATAAACAAATCTCCGCTTTTGTCCCCATGCCGTTGAGCATTAAGAATTTTCTTGCAAAGCGTTATTTTGGTAATTAAGAATTTCAGCCATAATAGCTGTACAGATGAAATAAAATTGTACAGTAATCCCTCTTATAGATGGCGGGCTACCCGCTTCGCACATCATCATTTGGGCTAATTATTAGCCATCTGGAAATACCGCAATTTATCCTTATACTCCTTGTACATATAAGAGAGTCGATGACGGCAGCGCCTGATACAGGTATTCTTAGCCTGGGTGCGTTTAATGCATCGCTCACAGCCACAGCGCCTGCGGAAGCAGGTAGCGTGGTAATTCCTCTAAAGTGGCGAGTGTTCGCCGGGTTACGCGCTTATAATGAGTCAGTCAGACGGCATGATCCCTAACAAATTTTCCCTTATTCCCGGCAATATCACGCGCTTCTTTCTGCTGCTGATCGTCGTGCTGTTAGTCGCCATGGGTGTGATGATACAAAGCGCCGTTAACGCCTGGCTAAAGGATAAGAGCTATCAGATAGTTGGTATCACCCATGCGCTGCATAAGCGTGTCGATACCTACCGTTACGCCACGTGGCAAATCTACGACAACGTTGCCGCAGCGTCTGGTAGCGCAAGCGATGGCTTGCAGGAAACGCGCCTGCGCCAGGATGTTTATTATCTCGAAAAGCCGCGCCGCAAGACGGAAGCGCTGATTTTCGGCTCTCATGACAGTTCCACGCTCGAGATGACGCAGCGCATCTCAACCTGGCTGGATACGCTCTGGGGCGCAGAAAGCAGCCCGTGGTCGATGTACTATCTGAATGGCCAGGACAACAGTATGATCCTGGTTTCAACGCTGCCCTTAAAGGATCTCTCGTCCGGGTTCAAAGAGACTGGCGTCGGATCAATTGTTGATTCCCGCCGCGCTGAGATGCTGCAGCAGGCGAACGCGCTGGATGAACGAGAAAGCTTCTCCCCGCTGCGGCGTCTGGTATGGCAAAACGGCCATTATTTTACGCTGCGTACTACCTTCAATCAGCCCGGGCATCTGGCGACGGTTGTCGCATTTGACTTGCCGATTAACGATCTTATTCCGCCAACCATGGCGCTGGACAGCTTCCAGCTGGAGCCGGATGACACTCCTGGCGCCGTGCAGGCGGGTGTTAAAGAGGATCCGGACAGCGTCACCATCAACTTTAATAGCGCGCGCATTGAAATAGCCTCGCCGTTAGCCAGCACGCATCTGCGCCTGGTGTGGCAGGTACCTTTCGGCACGCTGCTGATGGATACGTTGCAGAATATCCTGTTGCCGCTGCTGCTTAACATCGGCCTGCTGGCGCTGGCGCTGTTTGGTTACACCACGTTCCGCCAACAGGCCCCGCGCTCAGCGGAAGTGCCGGGCGGCAACGGTGAGTTGCAGGTGCTGCGCGCGCTGAACGAGGAAATCGTCGCCCTGCTGCCGCTGGGCCTGCTGGTGCATGACCTTGACGCCAACAGAACGGTTATCAGCAACAAGATTGCCGATCATCTGCTGCCTCATCTGAATCTGCAAAATATTATTGCGATGGCCGATCAGCATCAGGGTGTGATTCAGGCCACCATCAATAATGAACTCTACGAGATCCGTCAGTTCCGCAGCCAGATTGCTCCACGTACGCAGATTTTCGTTATCCGCGATCAGGATCGCGAAATCCTGGTAAACAAAAAGCTGAAGCAGGCACAGCGCCTGTATGAGAAAAACCAGCAGGGCCGCGTGGCATTTATGCAACACATCGGTGAAGCTTTGCAAATGCCGGTGAAGAATCTTGCTGAGCGAGCGGCGGCGTTTGACACGGCTGAATACAAACAGCTTGCAAACGAGGCCCAGAATATTGTCCGGCTCGTCGATGAAATTCAGCTGCTGAATATGCTGGAAGCGGATAGCTGGAAAACCACCACTACCCCGTTTACTATCCAGGCGCTGATCGATGAAGTGGCGCTGGAGATGCTGCCGATTATCAAGCGTAAAGGCCTGCAGTTGCTGATCAATAATCAGCTGCCGGCTGATGAGGAACGTCACGGCGACCGCGAGGCGCTGCGTAAAATCCTGCAGTTGCTGCTGCACTATTCCGTCACCACAACGCAGATTGGCAAAATTACCCTTGAAATATGCGAAGAGGAGTCAGCGCCGGACCGCCTCCTGTTCCGCATGCTGGATACCGGCGAAGGGATCGGTAACGACGAAATCGACAACCTACATTTCCCGTTCCTCAACGAAACCAGCGAAGACCGTTATGGTAAAGCTGATGGCCTGACGTTCTATCTTTGCGATCGGCTTTCACGCAAGCTGGGCGGTCATTTGAATATTAAAACTCGCTCCGATATTGGCACGCGGTACAATCTGCACATCAGGATGGCCGCTGAGCCGCAGCCGGAAGAGCAGGACGAAAAGCTGCTTGATGAAGTGATAGCGATGCTGGATATCACTTCTAACGAAGTGCGCAACATCGTGACCCGTCAGCTTGAAAACTGGGGAGCAAACTGCATCACGCCTGATGAAAGATTGGCCAGTCAAGAGTTTGATATCTTCCTGACTGATAATCCGTCTAATCTTACATCTTCCGGATTGCTTTTAAGCGATGATGAAAACGGAATGCGGAAACTGGGCCCGGGCCAGTTCCGTGTTAACTTTAATATCAGCAACGCGATGCAGGATGCTGTCCTTCAGTTGATAGAAGAGCAGCTGGCGCAGGAAGAGATGCCCGAGTCGCCTTTGGGCGGTGACGAAAATGCACAGCTTCATGCCAGCGGCTATTACTCACTCTTTGTCGACACGGTACCGGAAGATGTAAGGAGATTGTATACTGAATCAGCGACCAGCGATTTTGCTGCGCTGGCACAGACGGCGCACCGCTTAAAAGGGGTGTTTGCTATGCTCAATCTGGTACCCGGCAAGCAGTTATGTGAAACGTTAGAGCATCACATTCGCGAAAGTGATGCTGCCAACATACAAAAATATACCAGCGATATTGACGCATACGTCAAGAGTTTGCTGTAGCAAGGTAGCCTATTACATGAACAATATGAACGTAATTATTGCCGACGACCATCCGATTGTTCTGTTCGGCATTCGTAAGTCCCTCGAGCAGATCGAGTGGGTGAATGTTGTCGGTGAGTTTGAAGATTCCACAGCGCTTATCAATAATCTTCCGAAATTAGACGCGCACGTACTGATTACCGATCTCTCCATGCCCGGAGATAAATACGGTGACGGTATTACGCTTATCAAATACATCAAACGTCATTTCCCGAATATCTCCATCATCGTACTGACGATGAATAATAACCCGGCCATTCTGAGCGCCGTGTTGGATCTGGATATCGAAGGGATTGTACTCAAGCAAGGCGCACCAACAGACTTGCCTAAGGCGCTGGCCGCGCTGCAAAAGGGCAAGAAATTCACCCCGGAAAGCGTTTCTCGCCTGCTGGAGAAAATCAGCGCTGGCGGTTACGGCGACAAACGCCTGTCGCCAAAAGAGAGCGAAGTGTTGCGCCTGTTTGCTGAAGGGTTCCTGGTCACAGAAATTGCCCGCAAGCTGAACCGCAGTATTAAGACCATCAGCAGCCAGAAGAAATCAGCGATGATGAAACTGGGCGTTGAGAACGATATCGCGCTGTTGAATTACCTTTCTTCCGTAAGCCTGTCACCGGCTGAAAAAGAGTAATCACTCCGCCCTCCCCTCCATTCGGGGGGCGAGGGCGTCCTGCTTATTTCCTGCTGTTTCTTACGCGTGCCGCATAAACGACCAGCGTTTGCTTAATCACATCCAGCGTCACCGGTTTTGACAGACAGCTATCCATACCCGACTCGATACAGCGCTGTTTCTCTTCCGCAAGCGCGTTCGCCGTTACGCCGATGACCGGTAACGTTAGCCCTAATTGACGGATGCGCTGCGTCAGACGATAACCATCCATATTCGGCATGTTCACATCGCTGAGCACAATATCAATATGATTTTTACCCAGCACGTTGAGCGCATCCACGCCGTCATTCGCCGTTTTACACTGGTAGCCCAGCGATCCAAGCTGATCGGCCAGCAGACGCCGGTTAATAGGATGATCGTCAACCACCAGGATCATCATGTCGTCATTCTGCTCGCGGGCTTCACCTGGCGAATGCATTACCGTCGTGCTGCCCGGCACGTCAACATCAATGCTATAGATGCGTCCCAGTAGATTCAGCAGGTCATGAGGGGCAGCCACGCTGTGCGTCCAGCAGCCTGGCGATAGCTCCTGCGGAATACCGATATGACGGCGACAGAAGATGATTGCCGCACGTCCGCTCCACGGCGCTTTCAGCGCATCGTCGGTTATCAACACATCGTCGCTGTCCGGTACTTCGCCATGGTAAAGCTCGGTATGAATATTGTTTTGCTTAAGCAGCGATTCAAGGTAGTCACTCAGTGAAGCATTCCGCACCGCCAGCCAGCATCGTTTGTTTGCCAGGCCGTCAACCTGAGCAAGCGGCGTCGATTGCGCCGCATAAAGAGGAATACGAATGGTAAACTGGCTGCCCATCCCCGATTCCGTGTCGACTGAAATATCCCCGTCCATCATGTTGATCAGCTTTTCACAGATAGCCAGCCCAAGGCCGGTGCCCTGGAAGTTTCGCTGCACGCCTGTCCCTACCTGGAAGAACGGGTCAAACAGCCGCGTTACCTCTTTGGCAGGAATACCCACGCCGGTATCACGCACCCGGAAGCGGAGGTAATCACCGTCCACCGAGACGTGCAAAATGATGCAGCCAACGTCAGTAAACTTGATCGCGTTGCTCAGCAGATTAGAAATCACCTGCTGCAAACGCATCGGATCGCCCAGCAGCATCAGCGGTACATTCGGTTCAATAAAGCAGTAAAGGCCGAGCTGTTTACGTACCACCAGCGGCAAATAGTTTGCCGTGATGTGGCTCATCACCTCACGCGGTGAAAACTCTCGCGGTTCGATTTTTAGTTGTTCAGATTCAATTTTTGAGAAATCAAGAATGTCGCTGATGATTTTCAGCAGCAGGCTTGAGGAGTTATTCATCGCCGTAACCAGACGATCGACCCCTTTTGGCAAAGCTTTAGTTTGCAGCAAATCGAGGTTGCCGATAATGCCGTAAAGCGGAGTACGAAGCTCGTGGCTGACGGTGGCAAGGAACATCGATTTCGACTGGCTGGCCTGTTCTGAAGCCTGCGCCATCTCCTGCAACGACTCTTCCATCTTCACGCGCGCGCTGACATCCACCAGCACGCAAATCGCTACGTTCTCATTACGATACCGCGAGTGAACGAAGCTAATTTGCAGATTGGTATGGTTGCTGGTCACCACGTCAACAAAGTTCACCTGCTGCCCGCAGATGATCTGCGTGAGCCGCTGCCTGTCCTCGTGCGTGAGCATATTCAGGTAATTATGCGCCAGCTCGTTACTCAATATATTGGTGCCGTCCTGCGTTCGCAGGATACATATGCCCACCGGTGCGGAAGCTACAATTTTGCGGTTGAACTGCTCGTGTTCTTCCAGACGCTGCGCGTCGTTTTCCGCCGGGATAAATATTCTTCGCTCGTACATACGCGCAAGCGTAAACAGCACGATCCCCACAAGCACATTCAGCAGCACCGCGTTCAGGATCAGCATGCGGATACGCTCCAGCACTATATCGACCGGCACGGAATAAATAATGCTTAACGATGACGGCGGGAGGTTTTTCTTCAGCACCAGCTCCCTGAAGCCGGAGGTATAGCCAAACCATGAGCGTTCCTGCATCCAGCGCGCGTCAGGCCCTATTTTTGTTTCAGGGCCGGTGAGCGTGATCAGCGGATGGCTGTTTTCATCAAGAAGAGTGACGCCGACCGGCAGCGTTCCGGGGGTGAGGAAGTTTTCCATGCGCACGGTTTGCTCCACGCCAAGCAGCGCCTGCAGGCGATTTGCCAGATAAACAGGCGTTAGCGTGTAGAAATAACCGATACCGGGACGCGGCCCCTGGCCAATCCAGTAAATGCTGTTGCTGCGTTCATCCTGCGGCGCATTGCGATATTTAAGGATACGCTCATGCAGCGTTTTCAGCGCTTTTTCCCGCTCAAGCGGCATTTCACGCAGGCCAAAATCCGCCATACAAAGATTGTCGCCGCCAACCAGGAAAACACGGTTAAGATCGTAAGCCGCAGAGAAATTTTCGCGCCAGTATCGCAGGAACCAGGCGAGCGACTGCAAAGAGCTGCGCCAGGAAGCGCTTACGGCTGAGCAGTCTGAATCCGGGAACAGGGGCATGAAGCCTGGCGTTTCAACTTTGCTGTCATCTCTTTCAATCGCAGGCAGCACGCCATTCGTGGCGCTGAGCCGGTTTTCCGCAATATATTTCAGCTCCTTGACCACATCCGAGGTGCGCTGAATATAGCGCTGCGCCTGCTCAAAGCTGATATTAAATTCCTGACGAATATCCGACTCTTTTTCATGCAGCGCATTAACGATATAGAACACCGAAAAGAGGGCTATCAATAGCCATAGCAGCAACGCCAGCGCCCGGAAAAGATAGCGCGAAATTTTTAACGTGTTGCGAAAAGAGACGAGATATTTCAAATTAACCCTGGTTGCGCATGAACAATACGTTGGATGGCGATAAGGTAGCCGCAAAAGCCGCAGCCCGCAACGGCAAAGCCGTCAGCTTCATCGCTATCAATATTTATCAGTTATCGGGATGGCAGTGGCCATAAGGCATGACAATCAGAACGTTTCGATAACTTTGAAGTGCATCAGCACCAGCGTCATATCCGGTGAGAACAGATCGTAGGCTTCAAAAAAGCGTTTATGCTCGTTGCGCCAGTAAGCCAGCGTCCGATCGCCTTCCCCTTCTGCCCGGGCATGGGATTCGTCCACCCGATCAAAAGTGCTCATCTCTACCCTGGTCAGTTCTATCGCACACGCTGGTTCATTCTTGCCATCCACTACCACAAAGATATCGCCAGGCTGCGCAATACCCTCTCCGTCCAGGCTGGAGCAGGTGGCCGTTTTCACGCCATCAAGCACCATTTTAACCAGTTCATCCGCCTGCCGTTCCGTATCACCAAACGCCCAGCGTTCTACATTTATATATTTTTCAGGGATAGACATTTTTTTGCCTTATTAATTGAGCCATGAATGCCAGGAAGGATAGTACATTGTATCGCCTCGCGCCTGGATACAACGCATGCCTCCCTGACGATGTTTAGCCGTCTGAAAACAGGGGAATACCTCATCGTAACGCCCTGCGTATTCGGCATTAGAATACAAAACGCCCGATGCAATGCACCAGGCGTTTTAAGCGTTGAAAAGCACCAACCTGTAGCAGGAAGAGTCGTTTCAGACGACAGAATGCGGATTATTCGTCCGCGTCGTCCGCTACATCATCGTCGCCTTCGGCTTCTGGTGCGATTTCATCATCACCTTCCGCCACGGTGCCGTCGATGGCATCCAGCTCTTCTTCATCTACCGGCTCAGCAACACGTTGCAGGCCGACAACGTTTTCATCTTCCGCTGTACGGATGAGAATAACGCCTTGGGTGTTACGACCAACCACGCTCACCTCAGATACGCGGGTACGAACCAGCGTGCCTGCATCGGTAATCATCATGATCTGGTCGGTATCTTCCACCTGTACCGCGCCAACGACGCTGCCGTTACGCTCGGTCACTTTAATGGAGATAACGCCCTGAGTCGCACGCGACTTGGTTGGATATTCGTCCGCCGCGGTACGTTTACCGTAACCATTCTGCGTCACGGTGAGGATAGACCCCTCGCCACGTGGAATGATCAGAGAAACGACCTTATCAACGCCTGCAAGCTTGATACCGCGAACGCCTGTTGCGGTACGGCCCATGGTACGAACGGCGTCTTCTTTGAAGCGCACCACTTTACCGGCGGCGGAGAACAGCATGGCTTCATTGCTGCCGTCCGTCAGATCAACACCAATCAGCTCGTCACCCTCGTTGAGGTTAACGGCGATGATCCCTGCAGAACGCGGGCGGCTGAAGTCTGTTAACGCGGTCTTCTTCACGGTACCGCTCGCGGTCGCCATAAAGACGTTAATGCCTTCAGCGTACTCGCGTACCGGCAGGATCGCGGTGATACGTTCGTTAGCTTCCAGCGGCAGAAGGTTAACAATCGGACGGCCACGGGCGCCACGGCTCGCTTCCGGCAGCTGATAAACCTTCATCCAGTAGAGGCGGCCACGGCTGGAGAACAGCAGGATCGTATCGTGGGTGTTGGCGACCAGCAGACGGTCAATAAAGTCTTCTTCTTTAATACGTGCGGCAGATTTACCTTTACCACCGCGACGTTGCGCTTCGTAATCGGTCAGCGGCTGATATTTCACATAGCCCTGGTGAGACAGGGTGACCACCACATCTTCCTGGTTGATCAGATCTTCAATGTTAATATCGGCGGTGTTCGCTGTGATTTCGGTGCGACGGTTATCCCCGAACTGATCGCGCATGGCTTCCAGCTCTTCGCGGATGACTTCCATCAGGCGCTCTGCGCTGCCCAGGATATGCAGCAACTCAGCGATCTGCTCCAGCAGATCCTTGTACTCGTCGAGCAGTTTTTCGTGCTCAAGGCCGGTCAGCTTCTGCAAACGCAGATCCAAAATAGCCTGCGCCTGCTGCTCGGTCAGGAAATACTGCCCGTCACGAATACCGAACTCTGGCTCCAGCCATTCGGGACGCGCGGCGTCGCCGCCGGCACGTTCCAGCATGGCGGAAACGTTGCCCAGCTCCCACGAACGGGCAATCAGACCCGCTTTCGCTTCAGCAGGGGTTGGCGCACGACGAATCAACTCGATGATTGGATCGATGTTTGCCAGCGCAACGGCCAGTGCTTCAAGGATATGAGCACGATCGCGGGCTTTACGCAGTTCGAAAATAGTCCGGCGGGTTACCACTTCACGGCGGTGACGCACGAACGCGGAAAGGATTTCTTTCAGGTTCATGATCTTCGGCTGGCCATGGTGCAGGGCAACCATGTTGATACCAAAGGAAGTCTGAAGCTGGGTCTGGGAGTAGAGGTTATTTAGCACCACTTCGCCCACCGCATCGCGTTTAATTTCGATAACGATGCGCATCCCGTCTTTATCGGACTCATCGCGCAGGGCGCTGATGCCCTCAACACGCTTATCTTTCACCAGCTCGGCGATTTTTTCGATAAGACGTGCTTTGTTAACCTGATACGGGATTTCGTGAACAATGATAGTTTCACGGCCCGTTTTGGCATCGGCTTCTACATCCGCGCGCACGCGGATGTAGATTTTGCCGCGGCCGGTACGGTACGCTTCCTCAATGCCACGACGGCCATTGATGATGGCAGCCGTTGGGAAGTCAGGCCCCGGGATGTGCTCCATCAGCCCTTCTACGCTGATGTTCTCATCTTCAATGTAGGCCAGGCAGCCGTTGATCACTTCAGTGATGTTATGTGGCGGGATGTTCGTCGCCATACCCACCGCGATGCCGGAAGAACCGTTAACCAACAGGTTCGGGATCTTGGTTGGCATAACATCCGGAATTTTCTCGGTGCCGTCGTAGTTATCGACGAAATCCACCGTATCTTTTTCCAGGTCGGCCATCAGTTCGTGGGCGATTTTCGACATACGGATTTCCGTATAACGCATCGCTGCGGCGGAGTCGCCATCGACAGAACCGAAGTTACCCTGGCCATCGACCAGCATATAACGCAAGGAGAATGGCTGTGCCATACGTACAATGGTGTCATAAACGGCGGTATCACCATGAGGGTGGTATTTACCGATTACGTCACCAACGACACGGGCGGATTTTTTGTATGCTTTGTTCCAGTCATTGCCCAATACGTTCATGGCGTATAGTACGCGACGGTGTACCGGCTTGAGTCCATCGCGGACATCTGGCAGTGCGCGGCCGACAATAACCGACATCGCATAATCCAGATACGAGCTCTTCAGCTCTTCCTCAATGTTGACCGGTGTAATTTCTCTGGCAAGGTCGCTCATGTAACCGCTATCCCTCTACTGTGTCCCGGATTCAAAGGTCGCAAATTATAACACAAGCGCCACGTGGGGGGGAAACCTGAACGCGTTTGCACGGCGCTTTATTCGTTGCCGCAGGCTGATATACTTCCAGTTCGTAACGAGCAAGGAGTGAGAGTCCCTATGAATGCCGAAAACCAACCGGTAATCCACAGTCAATCGACGACCCAGAATGTCGACCATGACGAAATCGCCAAATTCGAAGCCGTTGCGTCACGCTGGTGGGATCCTGAAGGCGAATTTAAACCGCTGCACCGGATTAACCCGCTGCGCCTGGGCTATATCAATCAACGCGCGGGCGGCCTGTTTGGGAAAAAGGTGCTTGATGTGGGCTGCGGCGGAGGCATTCTCGCTGAAAGTATGGCTCGTGAAGGAGCAAACGTAATCGGGCTGGATATGGGTTTTGAACCTCTGCAGGTTGCGCGCCTGCATGCGCTGGAAAGCGGCATTCAGGTGGATTACGTGCAGGAGACGGTTGAACAACATGCCGACAAGCATGCCGGGCTTTATGATGTGGTCACCTGCATGGAAATGCTGGAGCATGTGCCCGACCCGCAATCCGTGGTGAAGGCCTGTGCAAAACTGGTGAAACCGGGCGGCCACGTATTCTTCTCCACGCTTAACCGCAACGGTAAATCCTGGCTGATGGCCATTGTCGGCGCCGAATATATCCTGCGCATGGTGCCAAAGGGCACGCATGATGTGAAGAAGTTCATCAAACCTGCCGAGCTTCTGGCCTGGGTGGATGAAACCCAGCTGTGCGAGCGCCATATGACCGGACTGCACTTTAACCCGCTTACTAACAAATTCAGCCTCGGCCCCGGGGTGGATGTTAACTATATGTTGCATACAGAAAGCCGCCTGGCCCGCGAGTCATAAGCTAAGGTCATGGATTTTGCGCAGCATCAGGTTGCGCAATTATCCATTAAGTTTAAGAAATCAGCACTCGATCAAAAATATCATTTTTTTTGCATGCCATTGACAATTGATACAGGCCTTATGTGCCGTGGACTTAGCGAAATTCCGCCTGCCACAACCTCAAATCAGCGCCAAAATCAATACTTGTTCTCAACCGATTAGTTACTAGAATACTCACCATATAGCGGTAATTTATTCCCAAACCCCCTACATATAGTATTTATCCACAAGGTTAGCCACAAGCTGACGACTGTGGATAAAGTGGGGGATATTTCATTTCACGGACAGGTACAACTCACATGAATCAGAGTCTGCTGGTTACAAAACGTGACGGTCGAACCGAGCGCATTAATCTGGATAAAATCCATCGTGTTCTCGATTGGGCCGCCGAAGGACTGAACAACGTTTCCGTTTCTCAGGTCGAGCTTCGTTCTCACATCCAGTTTTATGACGGCATTAAAACCTCTGATATTCATGAGACTATTATCAAGGCTGCCGCCGATTTAATTTCCCGTGAAGCCCCGGACTACCAGTATCTTGCCGCCCGCCTGGCCATCTTCCACCTGCGTAAAAAAGCCTACGGCCAGTTTGAGCCGCCAAAGCTGCACGACCACGTGATAAAAATGACCGAGCTTGGCAAATACGATCGGCATCTGCTGGAAGACTACACGGAAGAAGAGTTCAGGCAGATGGACGATTTTATCGACCATGAACGCGACATGAGCTTCTCCTACGCGGCGGTTAAGCAGCTGGAAGGTAAATACCTGGTCCAGAACCGCGTCACCGGAGAAATCTACGAGAGCGCGCAGTTCCTTTATATACTGGTCGCCGCTTGCCTGTTCTCCGGCTACCCGCGTGAAACCCGTCTGAGCTATGTGAAGCGCTTCTACGACGCGATTTCTACCTTCAAAATTTCGCTGCCAACGCCAATTATGTCTGGCGTGCGTACCCCGACTCGCCAGTTCAGCTCGTGCGTACTGATCGAGTGTGGCGACAGCCTGGATTCCATCAACGCCACCTCCAGCGCGATTGTGAAATACGTTTCTCAGCGTGCCGGTATCGGCATCAACGCCGGTCGTATCCGTGCGCTGGGCAGCCCGATTCGCGGCGGCGAAGCTTTCCATACCGGCTGTATCCCATTCTACAAACACTTCCAGACAGCGGTAAAATCCTGCTCTCAGGGCGGCGTGCGTGGCGGTGCCGCAACGCTGTTTTACCCGATGTGGCATCTGGAAGTTGAAAGCCTGCTGGTGCTGAAAAACAACCGTGGCGTTGAAGGCAACCGCGTTCGCCATATGGACTACGGCGTGCAAATCAACAAGCTGATGTACACCCGTCTGCTAAAAGGTGAAGACATTACGCTGTTCAGCCCATCCGACACCCCGGGGCTGTACGATGCGTTCTTCGCCGATCAGGAAGAGTTTGAACGCCTGTACACCAGATACGAAAAAGACGACAGCATCCGCAAACAGCGTGTGAAAGCAGTCGAGCTGTTCTCCCTGATGATGCAGGAGCGTGCTTCCACCGGCCGTATCTACATTCAGAACGTTGACCACTGCAACACCCATAGCCCGTTCGATCCGGCTATCGCGCCAGTCCGCCAGTCAAACCTGTGCCTGGAAATCGCGCTGCCGACTAAACCGCTGAATGACGTTAACGACGAAAATGGCGAAATCGCGCTGTGTACGCTCTCCGCTTTCAACCTGGGCGCCATCAAAAGCCTGGACGAACTCGAAGAGCTGGCGACGCTTGCCGTGCGTGCGCTGGATGCGCTGCTGGATTACCAGGATTACCCAATTCTTGCCGCAGAACGCGGGGCAATGGGCCGCCGCACCCTGGGTATCGGCGTAATTAACTTCGCTTACTACCTGGCGAAAAACGGCGTGCGTTACTCCGACGGCAGCGCAAACAACCTGACGCACAAAACTTTCGAGGCCATTCAGTTCTACCTGCTGAAAGCTTCTAACGAACTGGCGAAAGAGCAAGGCGCTTGCCCGTGGTTCAATGAAACCACCTACGCGAAAGGCATTATGCCAATCGACACCTACAAGAAAGACCTGGACGCGATCAGCAACGAACCGCTGCACCTCGACTGGGAAGGATTGCGTGAGTCCATCAAAACCCATGGTCTGCGCAACTCCACGCTTTCCGCTCTGATGCCGTCTGAAACCTCCTCGCAGATTTCAAACGCGACTAACGGTATTGAACCACCGCGTGGCCACATCAGCATCAAAGCGTCCAAAGACGGTATCCTGCGTCAGGTCGTGCCGGATTATGAAGCGCTGAAAAACAGCTACGAGCTGCTGTGGGATCTGCCAAACAACGATGGCTACCTGCAGTTGGTCGGTCTGATGCAGAAATTTATCGACCAGTCGATTTCTGCCAATACCAACTACGATCCGTCACGCTTCCCGTCAGGGAAAGTGCCGATGCAGCAGCTGCTCAAAGACTTGCTCACCGCCTACAAATTCGGCGTAAAAACGCTGTACTATCAAAATACCCGTGACGGCGCGGAAGATTCGCAGGACGACCTGGCGCCTTCAATCCAGGACGACGGCTGCGAAAGCGGCGCATGTAAAATCTAACGCAAAATCCCCTCACCTCGCTGAGGGGATTTTTTCGACGTATTACAGGATTTGACCTCATGGCTTACACCACTTTTTCACAGACGAAAAACAACCAGCTTGCTGAGCCAATGTTCTTTGGCCAGCCGGTGAACGTGGCACGCTACGACCAGCAAAAATATGACATCTTCGAAAAGCTGATCGAAAAGCAACTCTCCTTCTTCTGGCGTCCGGAAGAGGTGGATGTGTCCCGCGATCGCATCGACTACCAGGCCCTGCCGGAACATGAAAAGCACATTTTCATCAGCAACCTGAAATACCAGACGCTGCTCGACTCTATCCAGGGCCGTAGCCCGAACGTTGCCCTGCTGCCGCTGATTTCGATTCCGGAGCTGGAAACCTGGGTTGAAACCTGGGCGTTTTCTGAAACGATCCACTCGCGCTCTTATACGCATATCATCCGTAACATCGTCAACGACCCGGCGATTGTGTTTGACGATATCGTCACCAACGAAGAGATCAAGAAACGCGCCAAAGATATCTCTGGCTATTACGACGATCTGATTGAGATGACCAGCTACTGGCATCTGCTGGGCGAAGGTACGCACACCGTCAACGGTAAAACCGTCACCGTGAACCTGCGCGCGCTGAAAAAACAGCTTTATCTCTGCCTGATGAGCGTCAACGCGCTGGAAGCGATTCGCTTCTACGTAAGCTTTGCCTGCTCTTTCGCCTTCGCCGAGCGCGAGCTGATGGAAGGCAACGCCAAAATCATCAAGCTGATTGCCCGTGACGAAGCGCTGCACCTGACCGGTACTCAGCACATGCTGAACCTGATGCGTTCCGGTGAAGACGATCCGGAAATGGCGGAGATCGCCATCGAATGTCGTCAGCAATGCTACGACCTGTTCGTGCTGGCGGCGGAACAAGAGAAAGAATGGGCAAGCTATCTCTTCCGCGACGGCTCAATGATTGGCCTGAATAAAGACATCCTCTGCCAGTATGTGGATTACATCACTAACATCCGCATGCAGGCCGTTGGCCTCGATCTGCCGTTTAAAACCCGCTCTAACCCGATTCCATGGATCAACGCATGGCTGGTGTCGGACAACGTGCAGGTTGCGCCGCAGGAAGTAGAAGTCAGCTCTTATCTGGTCGGTCAAATTGATTCCAATATCGACGCTGACGATCTGAGCAATTTCCAGCTTTAAGCCATGAGCCGTATTACGCTTCGTATCACCGGCGCACAGTTGATGTGTCAGGAAGAGCACCCTTCCCTGCTGGCGGCGCTGGAGCATCATCAGGTCGCCGTCGAATATCAGTGCCGGGAGGGTTATTGCGGCTCCTGTCGTATCAGACTGGTCGCGGGACAGGTCAGATGGCTTACCGAGCCGCTGGCCTTTATCCAGCCCGGTGAAATTTTGCCCTGCTGCTGCCAGGCGCAGGGCGATATTGAAATCGAGATGTAAAAAAACCTCCCGCGGGAGGTTTTTAGTTTATGTCGCTTAGCTGCCTTTCATCTTTAACTGTTGATGATGTTTCTTTTCACCCAGCATCACCACCACCAGTAGCACAACCGCCAGCACGCTGCCGCCGATCATCACCATAAAGCCGCCGTCCCAGCCGAAGAAGTCTACGGTATAGCCCACGATGGCACTCGCCGCGACTGAACCGCCAAGGTAGCCGAACAGGCCGGTGAACCCCGCTGCCGTACCCGCTGCCTTTTTCGGCGCCAGCTCAAGCGCGTGCAGGCCAATCAGCATTACCGGGCCATAGATCAGGAAGCCAATGATTATCATGCAGGCCATATCAACGCCCGGGTTGCCCGGTGGATTTAACCAGTACACTACCGTCGCGATAGTCACCAGCGTCATAAAGAACACGCCCGTCGCGCCGCGGTTCCCTTTGAAGACCTTATCCGACATCCAGCCGCAAAGCAGCGTTCCCGGGATCCCCGCATACTCATAGAAGAAGTAGGCCCAGGAGGACTTATCCAGCGTAAAATGTTTCACCTCTTTGAGATAGGTCGGGGACCAGTCAAGGATGCCGTAACGCAGTAAATAAACAAAGACGTTGGCTATGGCGATATACCACAGCAGACGGTTCGGGAAGACATACTGCATGAAGATCTGTTTAGCCGTCAGCTCCTCTTCCGCTTTTTCGCTGTAATCGTCCGGGTAATCGTTTTTATACTCTTCGATCGGCGGTAAACCGCAGGACTGCGGCGTGTCGCGCATTAAGCCAAAAGCGATCAGCGCCACGAGAATTGCTCCGAAAGCGGGCATGTAGAGCGCGGCGTGCCAGTCGTTGAACCACGCCATCCCCAACAGGAACAGTAAAGGCGGAAGCCCGCCGCCGACGTTATGCGCGCAGTTCCAGATGGAGACAATTCCCCCGCGCTCCTTCTGCGACCACCAGTGCACCATGGTGCGTCCGCACGGCGGCCATCCCATTCCCTGGAACCAGCCGCATAAAAACAGCAGTACAAACATCACCGCAATGCTGGAAGTCGCCCAGGGCACGAATCCCATAAACAGCATGACGCCAGCCGCCAGAATGAGTCCTGCGGGCAGGAAGACCCGAGGGTTCGAGCGGTCAGAAACTGCTCCCATAATAAACTTTGAAAAACCGTAGGCGATGGAAATACCGGAAAGCGCAAAGCCCAGGTCGCCACGCGAGAAGCCCTGCTCCACCAGATACGGCATCGCAAGGGTGAAGTTTTTACGCACCAGATAGTAAGCAGCGTAACCGAAGAAAATCCCCATAAAGATTTGCCAGCGCAGACGTCGATAGGTTGGGTCGATGTGCTCCGCCTTCAGGCGCGGCTGATGTGCTGCGGGTTTAAAAATACTTAGCATAAATGCCTCCGTGGCCGTTTTTTGTTAAGCAATGTTCTTTTGCGAGCACATAATAATGATTATTGTCACCTTTTAGTGTGAAACATCGCACATCATGTTACATTTTTATTACAAATAAGCGAAATGGTGCATTCCATCACACCATATTTTCGTTATTCGCTCGTTTTTGCTCGTTATAAACCACCGCTTGTCGCTGTCTGACACGCAAGAGGTTTACATCTCCAGCTTCTCGACGACATTGATCCAACCGTGTTCGGCTGCAACGTCCCAGCCGTTGAGCCAGCGGCGCAGCATATTAAGCGCCATCATGGCGCACACTTCCTGGCGGATACGCAAACCATGGCGATTAACGTTAAATTTCACGCATAAACCGTGCGTGCCCGTTGGGGTGCGCAACGCGAAATTAAGACGATCGTCCTGCACAGAGCCGACCACCAGCGCGAGATCGCAGCCCGTCTGCCCAGCTAAATCTTTCGCCCGCTGTGTCGTTTCCATAAGCGTTTCAACCACCGGAGCCAGCACGCCGCTGTTACCCAGAGGCGCTTGCGCAGAGGCAAGCTGCAGGCAAAGCAGACCGGCGGTGAACTGTTCGCTAACAGCGATGCTCAACCCTTTTGCTTTTAAGCGCCCGGCAAGCTGCGCGGGCAGACCTTCCGTTCCCTCAAAAATGACGCTTTCACCCGCCACATGCTGCACTTGCGGCCAGACGGCCTCCATTTCTTTGCGCAGGCTGGCAGGTCCGGTCAGCTTCAGCTCGATGACCGGCATGGATGAGCGATAGCCCATTACTACGCCAGCAGGTAACGCAAACGGCTCAAGGCTCTGCGCAAGCTCGCTTTCCGAACGTCCGAACGTTGTCAGACGCAGGCAAACCGGCGGATCGGGCAGCGTGAAGCGTTCGCGCAGGCGCGGCATAATTTGTTTATCCACCATCACTTTAAATTCAGACGGTACGCCGGGCGTGAAGAACATCAGGCAGCGATTCAACTGCATGGCGAAACCGCAGGCCGTGCCGACAGGATTGTCCACCATTTCGCTGTTCGCCGGGATAAGCGCCTGCTTACGGTTGCTCGGGGCCATCACACGCCCGCGCTCGGAGAAGAATTGCTCTATGTGCATGAGCCACTCTTTATGCTCCACAAGCTCGACACCCGCAGCACGTGCGGCAGCCAGTGCGCTCAGGTCGTCGCTGGTCGGCCCAAGCCCGCCGTTGACGATAAGGATATCGGCCTGCTCGCTGCGCTCTTTGAGCACCGCGATCAAATCGTCAAGGCTGTCGCCCACCGTATTTCGGCGCGACATCGGCAAGCCCTGGTTAAAGAGGTAATCGGCAAGCCAGGCGGCGTTGGTATCAACAATTTGCCCGTACAGCACTTCGTCGCCGGTTGAGAGCATTTCCACTTTTATCATCGTCTTACTCCGTGGGAAGGGAACGATTCACTATACCTCAAGCGGAAAGGGAGAGAGGGGGAAATACAAAGGCCACGACAGGACGCCGTGGCCAGAGGGGTTAGAACGCGGCGCTTACGCCTACGTACGGACCGTCTGCAATCACGTTATCACGATCGCCATCTTTGCCTTTCAGGCCAATATAACGGTAGCCGCCGCTAACGGTGACCGGACGCATAATTGTCCAGCTCACGCCTGCGCTTGCTTCCTGGTAATCTTTTACGCCGCTGGAGAGTGAATCAGGGGAATAGTAGTAGTCACCAAAGATTGAGAAGCTGTCAGACACAGGCCATTTCAGACCGCCGCCAACGGCTATCGCGTACCCTTCATCGCCATCTTTTGGATTCAGGTAAATACCTTTCCCGCCCACGGTGCCCATAAACGGACCCAGCGGAACGTTCAGGCCTAAGCCCAGTCCCGCAACGTCGCCGTCATCATCGTTATGCGCATAGTTACCCGTTACCGCAATACCGCTTGTTTCAGTGCCAAAACCTACGCCCACATTGGTGTACTTTTCGCCTGCTTCACCTCTGATGCTGATAGCGTTGGCGGTGGCCGAAACCAGTGTTAGGCCGGCGATACCAGCCATGATTAATTTATTCATTCCTTGGATCCTGAACTGTAGAAAAGGGGTCGTCCCGAAAAAAAGCCGATTGTACAGACCGACGTTATGTAATCAACGCCTCAGCAAAGCCAATTACCCTTTGTTTGTAAGAAATTGAAAAAGATTGGTGTGTGCGTGACAGGATTGAGGAATAGCAGCGATAGAAAGCGCCAGATTGCTCTCAGATCGTGTCTTGCTGAACAATAACCGCAGTTTCAGACACGCAGTTATGGCCTACTTTTCCTTCGTTACGGAGATAATAATGACTAAGAAAGGATTAACTACCGCAGCCGGGGCGCCCGTCGCCCATAATAATAACGTTGCTACCGCCGGCCCTCGCGGCCCTATGTTGTTACAGGACGTTTGGTTTCTGGAAAAACTGGCTCACTTCGATCGTGAAGTCATCCCCGAGCGACGTATGCATGCCAAAGGTTCAGGCGCATACGGCACTTTCACCGTCACCCATGATATTACCCAATACACCCGGGCAAAGCTGTTCTCGGATATTGGTAAGAAAACCGATCTGTTTATCCGTTTTTCAACCGTGGCCGGCGAGCGTGGCGCCGCCGATGCGGAGCGCGATATCCGCGGCTTCTCCATCAAATTTTATACCGAAGAAGGCAACTGGGATTTGGTCGGCAATAACACGCCTGTTTTCTATCTGCGTGACCCGATGAAGTTCCCGGATCTTAACCATGTGGTTAAACGCGACCCGCGCACCAATCTGCGTAACCCTACCTACAAATGGGATTTCTTCTCGCACCTGCCGGAATCACTGCATCAGCTAACCATCGACTTCAGCGACCGTGGCCTGCCGCGTTCGTATCGTCACATTCACGGATTTGGCAGCCATACCTTCAGCTTTATCAACCATGATAACCAGCGCTTCTGGGTAAAGTTCCACCTGAAAACCCAGCAGGAAATCGCCAACATGATGGATGACGAAGCGGCATGTCTGGTTGCCAGCGACCGCGAAAGCGCCCAGCGCGATCTGTTTGAAGCCATTGAAGGCGGCAATTTCCCACGCTGGAAATTTTACGTTCAGGTGATGCCGGAAGCGGACGCCTCTAAAACCCCTTACAACCCGTTTGACCTGACCAAAGTCTGGCCGCACGGCGACTACCCGCTAATCGAAGTGGGTGAACTGGAGCTTAACCGCAACCCGGACAACTACTTTGCAGAAGTTGAGCAGGCGGCGATGTCTCCGGCAAACGTGGTGCCGGGAATTGGCTTCTCTCCGGACCGTATGTTGCAGGGCCGCCTGTTCTCTTACGGCGATGCGCAACGCTACCGTTTAGGTGTAAACCATCACCAGATCCCTGTGAACGCGCCGAAATGTCCGTTCCATAACTACCATCGCGATGGCGCAATGCGTATTGATGGCAACAGCGGCAACGGCCCAACCTATGAGCCAAACAGCTTTAGCGTCTTCCAGGAACAGCCTGACTTCAGCGAACCGCCGCTAAGCATAGAAGGCGCAGCCGATCACTGGAATCACCGCGAAGATACCGACTACTTCAGCCAGCCGCGCGCGCTGTTTAACCTGCTGAGCGACGAAGAGCATCAGCGTATGTTCAGCCGTATCGCCGGGGATATGAAAGATGTGCCTGAATTTATCCAGGAACGTCAGATTGGCCTGTTCAGCGAGGTTCATCCTGCCTATGGCGCAGGCGTGGCCAACGCGCTGAGAGCCTTAAAAGAGAGATAATCTGAAACTGGCGGAGTTTAACTCCGCTTTTTTATATCGCCAGTAATTTTATACGCACCAGTAATCCGCCTGATGTCGGGCTACGCAGCAGATCCGGACGCGTGCTATGCAAACGTGCAATGTCATTGACCAGCGCCAGTCCTAACCCTGCCCCGCTTTGTTCTGCCGCATTATCAAGACGATGGAAAGGCAACAGGGCGAAGCGTACCTGGTCAGTATCGATCCCCGGTCCGCTATCCTCGACCTCAAGCAAAACCGCTTGCTGCGCCACATCTGAGGATACTTTAATTGTGACGATGCCGCCCTCAGGCGTGTATTTAAGCGCGTTATCCAGCAGGTTCGCGCACATTTCAGCCAGCAAAACAGGCTCACCCATCACGCAGGCCGTCGACAGACCTTCATAGCCCAAATCAATATGTTTACTGCGCGCCTGACTCAGCCGTGAAAAACAACTCGCCTGCGCAACGTTCACCAGATTTACCGGCTCCAGCGTCTGGCCTGCCGCTTTGTCCATGCGGGTTAAGCGAGAAAGCTGTAACAGGCGATCGGTTAAAACGATGGTGTTATCAAGCGTTGAGGACATGGCTAGCAGACTCTCTCGCCACAGCCGCGGTTCGCGGCTGTTCAGTGCAACGCTCGCCTGGGTTTTGAGTACCGTCAGCGGTGTTTTGAGCTGGTGCGAGGCGTCGGCGTTAAAGCGCGTTTGCCGATCGATAAGCCCCCGTAATCGCTCGATGTAACGATTGAAAGAGAGGATAAGTAGCCGGGTTTCCGACCAGGGCAGGATATCGGGCAGAGGCGTTAAGTCATCCGGCGCACGCCGTCCCATAATCCGCGAAAGACGACGTACCGGCTTTAACACCCGGCGCAATAAGCCGTATGCCAGCGTTAACGTCAACAACACCAACCCGCCCTGCGTCACGGAAGCAGAGAGCAATAGCTGGCCCGCCAGATAGCGCCGCGAGAGCAGCGTTTCAGCGACCACAATCTGCACCATCCCCGTCACGCCGCCTTCGTTCACCGGCTGTAAAAAGCGCGCAACACGCAAAGGCTGCTGCTGATAAACAGAATCATAAAACCACGCCAGCGCGGGATAGAGCTCGGTACGCGGCGTACCCCGGGGCATATCGGGCAGGTCATCATAACCAGAGATAACCCGCCCGTTAGTGTCGATAACTTTGTAAAAAAGCCGGTCTTTCATGTTTAGTTCGAAGCTGTCCAGCATCACCCAGGGCACGTCAACTTCCAGGTGACCACGGCGAACCACCAGCCGCTCTGCCACCGTCCTCGCCGAAGCCAGCAACGTTCTGTCGTAGGCCTGGGTCGCCGCATTCATCGCGCTTAAATAGCTGCTGTAAGCAGAAAATGCCCAGAGAACAACGAGCGGTAAACCCAGAAACAGCAGCAGTTGTCCGAACAGAGACTTAGGTTTCATTGCCCTGATCATGCATGCCTTTCCAGCACATAGCCCAGGCCGCGCAAGGTCGTAATCTGCACATCGCCGCTAACCATTTTTTTGCGCAGGCGATGAATATACAGCTCAATGCTTTCCGGGTTGGCTTCATCGCCAAGACTAAACACCTGTTCAAAAAGCTGCTGTTTCGATACCGGGCGCGTACGGCGATACATCAGCACGGTCAAAATAGTCTGCTCGCGCGGAGTCAGCGCCAGCGGTTTGCCGTTAAGAAGAAAATAGCCTTCCGGATGCAGGGCCAGTTGCCCAAGCTGCTGCTGTTCATGTATTCGCCCCTCGCTGCGTCTGATTAGCGCCCGTATCCGCGCATCCAGCTCCTCCAGCTCAAAGGGTTTCGGCAGATAGTCATCCGCTCCCGCATTAAGCCCTTTAACCCGATCGGCAACCGCGCCGTGAGCCGTCAGTAACAGCACCGGCAGCGACTGGCCTCGTTTACGTATGCGTTGCAGCACATCAAGCCCGTTCAGCCGCGGCATGCCGATATCCAGTACCGCCACGGCATAGTTTTCGTTCTGTAAAAGGTGATCGGCCGCCTGGCCATCAAAAACACAATCAACGGCAAATCCTGCCTGGACCAGGGCTTTGTCCAGCCAGTGAGCCAACTCACGGTTATCTTCCGCCAGTAAGAGACGCATATCACATCCTGTAAAGTTTCTGCCGTCATGAAAGGGAAATGAAAGGTTAGTGTTTTAACAATTGCGCAACCGAACTACTACAAAGTGGTTCACAGAACGCGAAACATCTAGCGGATTTTTTGGCCTGAGGATACCTATGAACCGTACTCTGCTCTGCACGTTTAGCGCTACAGCCCTGCTGCTGTCGGCTTTCTCTGCCCCGGCGGCTGAAGTCCCTGCCCGCACCGAATGTATCGCTCCGGCCAAGCCCGGCGGCGGATTTGACCTGACCTGCAAGCTCATCCAGGTCAGCCTTCTGGATACCGGCGTGCTCGAAAAACCGATGCGCGTAACCTACATGCCCGGCGGCGTAGGGGCCGTAGCCTATAACGCCATTGTCGCCCAGCGACCTGCGGAAGCAGGCACCGTGGTGGCATTTTCGGGAGGGTCTTTGCTGAACCTGTCTCAGGGAAAATTCGGTCGCTATGGCGTGGATGACGTGCGCTGGCTGGCGAGCGTCGGTACCGATTACGGCATGATTGCGGTACGGGCTGATTCACCCTGGAAAGATTTGCCGTCCCTGATGGCCGCGCTGGAAAAAGATCCCAACAGCGTGGTGTTCGGTGCAGGCGCTTCCATCGGTAGCCAGGACTGGATGAAAACGGCGCTGCTGGCGCAAAAAGCAAAAGTCGATCCCCACAAAATGCGCTACGTCGCGTTTGAGGGAGGCGGCGAACCCGTAACGGCCCTAATGGGCAATCACGTACAGGCAGTTTCCGGTGACCTGAGCGAGATGATGCCTTACCTGAACGGCGACAAGCTGCGCGTGCTGGCCGTATTTTCTGACCAACGTCTGCCGGGCAAACTGGCAAAAATCCCTACCGCTAAAGAGCAGGGATTCGATCTTGTCTGGCCTATCATTCGCGGCTTTTATGTCGGGCCGAAAGTCAGCGACGCTGAATACCAGTGGTGGGTTGAGACCTTCAATAAACTCCAGCAAAGCGAAGACTTTAAAAAGCAGCGCGATCTGCGCGGGCTGTTTGAATTCAATATGACCGGCAAAGCGCTGGACGAGTATGTCAAAAAACAGGTGACGGGCTATCACGAACAGGCCAAAGCCTTTGGGCTGGCTAAGTAACCGGGAGGCAAAGATGAGCGATCGTATATTTGCCGGCATCTGGATTGTGCTCTGTGTTGCCGGGCTGTTTATCGGCTGGCAGATACAGAGTGAATATAGCTACGAACCCGTTGGGCCGCGTCCGTTTCCTATAGCCATTATCGGCCTGATGTTGATTTGTGCCGTACTGCTGCTGCTGCGCCACCCGGACGTTGTTGAATGGCCGGGATGCCAGGTATTGCAACGGCTGCTGGTGATGGTTATGACGCTGGGCTGCTATGCGTGGGGGTTTGAATGGCTGGGCTTCCCGCTGGCGACGACGCTTATCACCTTCGGTATTGGCCTGTTGTTCGGTGCCACCATTCCGGCAGCCATCCTTTCCGGGGTGGTGTTGGGCGGAGTTTTATTCTACGCCTTTGACCGTCTGCTTGACGTAGCCCTGCCCCTTGGCTTTTTGCTGAGTTAACGGAGGATTTATGGATACCTGGTTCTATCTCTCTCAGGGATTTGCCGTCGCCCTGACGCCTGAAAACCTGATGATCGCCCTGATTGGCTGCTTTGTCGGCACGATGGTCGGATTGCTGCCGGGTCTCGGT